>NZ_JBSKBP010000040.1:0-40748 GCF_053714275.1 Mesorhizobium sp. Arg314
CAGTCGCTGTCGACCAGCTTCATGGTCGACAAGGGCAACCGCCGGCATTTCATGGAAAAGGAAATCCATGAGCAGCCGGAGGTGATCTCGCACACGCTGGCGCATTACGTCGATTTCGTCTCCGGTATGTCGAAGCCGCTCGACCTGCCGTTCGACTTCGCCAAGATCGGCCGACTGGCGCTTTCGGCCTGCGGTACCGCCTATCTCGCCGGGCTGATCTCGAAATACTGGTTCGAGCGCTATGCGCGGCTGCCGGTCGATATCGATGTCGCCTCGGAATTCCGCTATCGCGAGATGCCGCTTTCGGCGGACGATGCGGCGTTCTTCATCTCGCAGTCGGGCGAGACCGCCGACACGCTGGCTTCGCTGCGCTATTGCCGTAAGGCCGGCATGAAGATCGGTGCTGTCGTCAATGTGCGTGAATCGACCATGGCGCGCGAATCCGATGTCGTGCTGCCGACGCTTGCCGGGCCGGAGATCGGCGTCGCCTCGACCAAGGCTTTCACCTGCCAGCTTTCGGTGCTGGCAGCACTTGCAGTCCGCGCCGGCGTGGCGCGCGGCACCATCTCGCGCGATGAGGAGAAGCAGCTGGTGCGCGAGCTTTCCGAGGCGCCGCGCTTCGCCACCCAGGTGCTGGAGCTCGACGAGCAGATCGAGCGCATCTCGCGCGAGCTGTCGCGCCACAAGGACGTGCTCTATCTCGGCCGCGACACCAATTTTCCGCTGGCCATGGAAGGCGCGCTGAAGCTCAAGGAGATTTCCTACATCCATGCCGAGGGCTATGCCGGTGGCGAGCTGAAGCATGGGCCGATCGCGCTGATCGACGAAAACATGCCGGTGATCGTGATTGCGCCCTATGACCGTATCTTCGAAAAGACGGTGTCGAACATGCAGGAAGTGGCGGCGCGCGGCGGCAAAATCATCCTGATCACCGACGCCAAGGGCGCGGCGCAGGCTGGCATCAAGCCGATGGAGACGATCATCCTGCCCGAGGTGCCGGAGATCATTTCGCCGATCATCTACGCGCTGCCGATCCAGATGCTCGCCTATTTTACCGCTGCGGCCATGGGCACCGATGTCGACCAGCCCCGCAATCTGGCGAAATCGGTGACCGTGGAGTAAGGGGTTGAGGGCAAGCACATGTATTTTCCGCGATTTTTGGTATTCTCCGCATGCGCGCTGATCCTTCTTCTGGCTTTGGCCTTCATTGCGACCTGGTCGGTCTTGTATTCGGTAATTTTGGCCACCCTTGCGGCTCTCGCGTTGCAGGTCGGATACTTTGTGACTGTTGTATACCTTGTCATTCGCGGCGATCCGGTTAAGCGAGAACAATCATCTGTGACTGACGGACGCGCGTTAACGTTTCGGCGCAGGCGGAATCGGAGCTCCGTTAAATGCGCAAGGATGTGACGCCCCGCGGTCGTATATGATGACGTCAATGTTCGTCAGGTCGCGGATTGCCAATCGAAGCCAGGCCGGCATCCAGATCGGCGCGGTCGTCAATATGCGTGATCGACCATGGCGCGGATCCGATGTCGTGCTGCCGACTCTCGACCAAACTCTTTACGTGTCAACTGCCGGTGCCGGCTTCGCTCGCGTGCGAGACGGTGTGGCGCGGTCTGGTGCACACTTTTGCCGAAAAAGAACGCAATCAGGCGTTCTAAGGTCTCTGCGCAATGAGCGAGGTCTAAATTGACTTCCTCCATGAGGAAAAGAAAGCACATAAGCTGCGCCATACTGAAGGCGGATGGAAAACCGCTTTGCGTATCAGAATGCCGGGCGGCACCCTCAAGGTGAAGACCTATCGTGAATTGCGAGACAGCGAACGGGACCGACGCGTGCCAATATGGAAGTTGGGGGCATTCTACGTGATCTGGTCGCCAGGCAAGCACGTGACGCGCAACAACAATCATTCAAAACCTTGATACGCACGGCCTTGAGTTCGGCCGAAAGTTCCGAACATGCCTTGCGAATGGGCCTGCCTGAGCATCAGCCACGCGGCATTGCCCCATGCCAATTAGCGCTGCTTTTAGCTGGCACGGCAGCGACGGCGTGCAAATGCTCGGGACGTCCAGTCGTACCTCTCCGCGGCGCGCGGAAGGTCATACGCTTCACATATCAGAGTGCCTCCAGGCTAATATTACCACAATATTGAAATATGTAATCATTTGTTATTTCGTCATTTTATGGACATCGGTATCAATCATTACTTCACTTTCCATGCAACATTTGCTATAAATCGGTTACATGGAAGTTACATGAAATGCCCAAGATATTTTTGACAGACGATGTTGTTTTCGAAGCGATTTGCCCGGCTGACAAGGATCAAGAACTCTATTGGGATCACGCCGTCGCCGGCAACGGCCAAATTCGCAACGGATCGGTGGCCGGCCTTGGGCTCCGCGTTACCGTTCTTGGTCACAAGTCCTTCGTCCATGCCTACCAATTCAACGGAAGGCGCTGTCGGAAGGTTCTGGGCTCGACGTCTACGATGAGCGTCGCCTCTGCCCGTCTGGCGATCGTTGAACGAGACCAGCAGCTCAAGGCCAGCAAAGACCCTGACCTGGATCGGATCGACACACGCCACAAGCATTTCCTCACCGTACGCGAGGCCATTGACCAATACTGGGAAAGCCACGTCAGCGGCCTATCCGCTGGCTATCGCTATAACTTCGCGATTTTCGTGGCTCACTGGCTGCGGCCGGCGCCCAAGGTGGCCAGCCGCCGCGGGTATAACAGCAAGCGGCTATACAAGGATTTCGGCACGATGTTTGCCGACCGGCCGCTTACAGCCATCAAGCCCATCCATATCGAGGAATTCCAGAGGCAGTTCACCTCCCCGTACGTGTTCAACAGCGCTCTTCGCCACGTTCTGGCTCTCTACAATTGGGCCATCCGCATGCAGTTGGTGGACATGCGCAACCCGTGCACGCCAATCCGTGCGCGCAAGCAGATCCGACGTCGCCGCAATTATTCCACCGAACAGATACGGCAGATTGCGGCGCATATCTTCTATCCGGTGTACGAGGCGGTGCCGGAAATCAACCATCTGGAAGGGCCTGCCAAGCGAAACATGGCGCTGGTCAAGGGCCAGATGGCGACGGCCAATGATCAGATGCAGGAACTCTGCAACTACATGGGCATCCTGTTCCTGACGATGGCCCGTCCCAGCGACCTCAACAAGGCCGAGTTCAGCCACTTCGACCTCGATCAGCTCGTCTGGCACAAACACAACACCAAAGGCATCCAGTTGTCGCGCTCGCTCTATGAATATGCCTATCGCTCGGTGCCCATCCATTCCCGGGTTGCCGCCATGGTTCGGGCGCAACGTGCCCGCTGGCCCGAAAGTACGCTGCTGTTCCCGTCACATACCGATCATAGTCGGCCACGCGACAACTTCCGCAAGGGGCTGGACCGGTTCAAGGCCCTCCCCGGCGTGCCAGCGTACTTCCAGCTGTATGACCTTAAGCGGATTGCGATTTCGCTGATGCTGACGGCTCAGGGCGTATCGCACGAGGCGATCTCCCACTATGTGGACCACAAAGGCAATCTCGAAACCACCATGATCTACGATCTCGGGCTGGTGGATCCGCTGCGCCCGGTGAGCGAACGGCTTGGCGTCCTGCTCGGCATCTAACGCTTGACGTCATTTTCTGCCTATGAGGCAATGGCCTTGTGGCGACCTTCTGCCGCGACAATCCAACAACGAAAGCCTTTGCCCATGGAAGCCATGCAGGCGCTTGTGCTGACCAGTGCCCAGTTGCGCGAGATGCTGACGCAAGCCGCCCGGGAAGGCGCGAACTTAGCCGTCGCGTCCATGCGTGCGGAACTCCATCAGACACCCGACGACGCCACTTTACTAAAACTCCGCGCCTACCTGGCGGACCCGGCCTCCATTGCTAGCCCACAAGACCATTGGGCGCATAGCGGCCTCATCTGCCAGATTGAACCGACGCCGCGCGGCAAGCCGAAATCGACAGCGTGGTTCATGAAATTCCAACGGGAAAGCGGGCTGGCCAGATGCCCTACCCGCCAAAGTCCCGCCTATGGCCGACGGCGGGAATGGACATTTGCGGACATCAAGCTGGCATGGGATGCTTACTACCGCAAACGGTAAGGGGGGCGGAAGTGGCAAGCGAAGAACGCAAGTATCCGGGCGAGTTGGCATCCCCGCAGCAGATTCACGAGTTGGCAGAAGAATACCGAAAGGCGGCACACCAGCTCCTTCCCCTCGGCCGGCCCGGCAAACCGCTCACGCGAGCGCCGTTCAGATTGTCGGCAATCCATGCCATTGAACTTTACCTGACCGCATTCTTGCTCCATCGTGGGCACAATCCCAATCAGATCCGCAAAATGCACCATGACTTGTCAGCGCGGACGGAGCACACCATGGCAGCAGGGCTGCGCCTTCGTGCGAAAACCGCCAAGCATCTCCAGTCCCTCAGTCAGAACCGGGAATACCTCGTCACCCGCTACGGGCCAGAAATGTCCGCAACGGCCTCGCAGATCAACCGCCTTACCGCCACCCTGGAAGAGGTGGCGGTAAAGGTCACGGTATTGATCGGGCTTTTCCCAAGACCGGCACAGCGCGCAGATCCAGTCGCAGGCTTCATTACTCCGTCTCCAACCCGAATTTCGGCAAATTGAAGCGCGTATGCAGGCCGAAATCAACGAGATGCTGTTCCTTGAGTGGCGGCGGCGTCTCCACAAAGGCGACATTCGCGGCCAATTTGATCATCTCAGCCGGGTCCTGCGCGATCACATATTGAACTACGTCGTCTCGCATCAGCGGCACTGTGATGGAGTTTGCTTCGTGGGTTAGCACGCGGGTCCGGCCAGCCAGTCCAGTCTCCTTTAACGCCCTCGCCAAGCCCGCATTTCCGCCGGCGACATTATAGATCGCGGCGACATCTGGATGTTTTTTGAGAAGATCGCGAACAGCCAGATAGGTTTGCTCAGGAGAATCCTCACCTTTCGCGGCATCGGTGAGCACTATGTTTTGGAAATTTGCCCGAAGGTGCGAGCGGAATCCAATCTCTCTGTCTTCATGATTGTTGAACGCGTAGTCACCGAGAACCACGCCGACGGTCGCCGAAACCCGGTCCTTCAGAAGGCTTCCGATCAGATAGGCCGCAGTCTGTCCGGCACTCCGATTATCAATGCCGACAAAAGCATCGCGGCTATCATGGGGAAGATCGGAAACAAATGTGACAACGCGTTTGCCTCGCTTCCGTGCTTGCAGAAGCAGGGCATTCATCCGCTCGTTATTTTTTGCGGTGAGGATCAATGGTCGCGAGACGTCCTTGCAAGCATCGCTTACTGCATCGAGCATCTCGTCTTCGTTCTTTTGGTGCATGTCGACGAAATTGAGAGGAAGAACGAGCTTTTGGCAGGCGGACTCGATTTGAACGGCCAGTCCACGCCCCACACGGAGCACCGCGTCTGCAGTGCGGACTGCAGAAGATGCCGCGGCGTTTTCTGCGTTTGTCTGGCTCAGGTGTTCGAGCGCCTGGCTTATTACCTTTTCGGTCCGAGGGTGGATGCCGCCGCGCTGGTTGAGCGCGCGGTCGATTGTGGCGCGGGATAGTCCCGTTGCCTGAATGAGTTCGTTGATCGTTACCCGTCTATTCACGGTTCATGTCTCCAGTGATGTGTCTCAAAATACCTCATTTTACTCCTGATGCAAAACGCAGAAGGCGACAATCGCTCCCAAATGTGTCTTAAAAACTCAACATGATTGAAAAAGATGTTGACGTTTTTTAACAATTGGATGAGTGTCTCATCAACGGATGCAAAATGAGGCATTTTGGGATTTGGGAGGAGCATCTTGACGCGTACTGAGGTTGGAAACGCTCCAGACTCGTGGGGTATCTGGTTCCCAAACAACGACTCCCAGGTACCGTGGAACGTGTTCCTTGATGAGGTCGCGGCAGCTGGATATTCGTGCATCGAGTTGGGCCCGTGGGGATACCTTCCGACGGAAGCGGCGGTGCTGAAGGCCGAACTGTCAAAGCGCAATTTGACTTTGGTTGCGTCTACCGTTGGATGCAATTTTCTCGACGAAGAGAGCATCGAGAGCCTTCTTACTCAGCTTCCGGCGATCACCGCGCTTCAGAAGCAGCTGAGCGCAAAGTTCGTCGTTCTGCTTCCGGCGATGACTACCGATTTGTTCACTGGCGAAGTCGTCCTCAGCATGGAATTGTCTGCGGAAGAGCGCGAACGGTTCAACCGCAACATTGGCCGGATTGGAAAGATCGTCCGCGAACATTACGGGCTGGTTGTGACGGTACATCCGCACGTCGACAGTCATCTGGAAACCGAGGAAGACATTGAAAGTCTCTTGGCTGCAACCCCGGCCGAGGATGTGTCGCTTTGCCTCGACGTAGGGCACCACGCCTATGGTGGCGGTGATGCATGCGCATTCTTGAAAAAGCATGCGGCCCGCATTCCCTACATCCACCTGAAGAACTGCGACGCGGATATCCTAGCCCAAATGAGGCGTCAGGGTTGGTCGTTCGCGCAGGCCGTGACGAAAAACATCATGTGCGAACCCTGGAAGGGAATGGTCGATTTCAAACGACTGAAATCAGTCCTCGATGAGATCGGGTACCAGGGCTACGCGATCGTGGAACAGGATATGTATCCAGCGCCTCCGGATCGGCCTTTCCCTATCGCGCGCGACACCCGCAAATACCTCAACGACGTTGGAATCGGTTGAAGAAATGACGGGCCATAAAATCACAGTAGCGCTGATCGGCGCTGGGTTTATTGGCGAGCTTCACGCGAAGAACCTAGCGCGGCACGCTGACGTGGTGCTCAGATATGTCGTTGAACCATCTGAGGCCCTTGGCCGAAGGGTGGCAGACGCGACCGGCGCTACGTGGCTGTCCGACGCGACCGTGGCATATGAGGATTCGAGTGTTGAAGCTGTGTGGATTGCCTCTCCGGCCAAAACACACACGGATTTCATCCGCCGCGCCGCCAGAACGGGCAAAGCGATATTCTGCGAGAAGCCCGTCGGTATGAACATGGAGGATGTCGAGGTCCTCGTTTCCGAATTGTGCCATTATAAACACCCGATCATGATCGGTTTCAATCGGCGCTTCGACGTCAGTCATGCCCGGCTCAAGGAAATCGTCGAGAGTGGCGGGATTGGCGAGGTCGAGATGGTGTCGATCACGAGCCGTGATCCCAATCCGCCGCCGCCGGCTTATATGAAGGCCACACCCGGCGGCATCTTCTATGACACCATGATCCACGACTTTGATATCGCCCGATGGCTTCTCGGGATCGAGGCAACAGAAGTCTATGCCACTGCGAGCAGTCACCTCGAGGGTGAGCTTAATCCGGATCGAGAGTATGACGCTGCAACAGCGACATTGAAAACTACATCAGGAGCGGTCTGCCAGGTCTCGGCCAGCCGGCGGGCTGTCTACGGTTACGATCAGCGCATCGAGGTCTTTGGTTCAAGAGGCATGGTGCAGTCGCAGAACCACGGTAAGACCAATGTGCAGGTCTACGGCGCGGACTCGATCCACACCGACCCCTTGAAGAACTTCTTCATTGATCGTTACGCCGACGCTTACATTCGCGAGATCGATCAATTCGTCGCCGCAGTCCGCGGCGAAACCACGAAGTTTCCGAATGTGTGGGACGGTCGACAGGCATTGCACATCAGCATGGAGGCGCTCAAGTCGGCGCGAAGCGGCTCTCCAGTGAGCCTGAAATGACTGATGCTCGTTCAGGGAGGAGAAGCCAAATGGCTTTAGATGCAAATCAGGTCGCTACGGGAGGCACCGGCGAAGCAGCAGCGATTAGCGCCAAACGCCCCGAGAAGACATTCATCGATAAGCTGATGCTAAGGCCCGAGTCGGGCGTCGTTATCGCTGCTGTCGCGGTATATCTGTTCTTCTCAGCGTTCGCCCCGCACTTCTTCTCGGACCGGGTCGCCTCAAACATTCTACTCAGTTCGGCGACGCTAGGCATCATATCCGTCGGTGTGGCGGTCTTGATGATCGCTGGACAATTCGATCTGTCGGTCGGCTCCGTCTATGGTTTGTCGGCAGGTATGGTGATCATGGGCGTAAACGCCGGAATTCCGGCGGTGGTGATGCTGCCGATCATTTTGGTTGCTGGCCTGCTGATTGGCGCTTTCCACGGTCTCCTCGTAACAAAATTGCAGATCCACTCGTTGATCATCACGCTCGGCGGCTTGATGTTTTATCGAGGCGTGCTTCTGGCTCTCACCGAGGGATTTCCAATCCGGTTGAGAACTCCTGATCCGTTTCTTAGAGCCTTTGATTTCAACTGGAATGGCATACCTGGGCCATTCTTTTGGTTCCTCCTGCTGGTGGTCATATTCGCCTTCGTTCTCACCTCAACCCGGTTTGGCAACTGGCTCTTTGCCACAGGTGGCGAGGCCGAGGCGGCGCGAGGCATGGGTGTGCCAGCCGAGCGGGTGCAAATTGCTGCGTTTGCCCTGAATTCCATGATGGCATGTCTCGCCGGTTACGTATCCGTTGCGCGGTTCTCGAGCGTTGATGCTCTACGCGGTCAAGGGATGGAGTTGGAGGCCGTCCTGGCCGTCGTGGTCGGCGGAGCCTCCCTCAACGGCGGATACGGAAGCATTCTTGGAGCGGCGCTGGGCGTGCTGATTATCACCATGATCCAGCAGGGCCTGCTGCTGATGGGCATCTCCGTCTACTGGTACCAGGCCGGCATTGGCTTGCTGCTTATTGTCGCCGCCGTCGTCAATCAACGGGTGAGAATAAGGAACGGTGTGTGATGGCCACGGATTCAATCTCTCCGCTTCTTCAACTCAAGGAAATCACGAAGTCATTCGGCCGCATCCATTCTCTGCGCGGGATCAATATGGACGTGAGACCGGGTGAAATCCTGGGACTGCTAGGCGATAACGGCGCAGGCAAGTCGACCCTTATCAAGGTCCTTGCTGGGGTCCATCAGCCGACGAGCGGTCAGGTCATTTGGCAAGGTCACCAGACGTCTCTCGACTCTCCGAGAGCGGCCATAGCGAAGGGGATTTCCGTTGTCTATCAAGACTTGGGAATCATTCCACTCTTGAGCATATACCGGAATTTTTTCCTTGGCCGCGAGGAGGAAGTATCGGTCAGGCTGCCCGGATTAATGCTTCTGAAAAAAGGGCGGATGCGCGAAATCGCGCGGAAATCGCTTTCGCAACTTGGCATTCACATCACTGACGTTGATCTCACAGTGGCTCGCCTTTCGGGTGGCGAACGACAGTCGATCGCAATCGCGAGGGCGGTGCATTTCCAGTCCAAGCTTTTGATCCTCGACGAGCCGACGGCCGCACTGAGCCTCAAGGAGACGGCGAAAGTGCTCGCCTACATCCAGGAAGCCAAGCGTCAAGGCGTATCGGTCGTCTTCATCACTCACAATATCTCGCATGCATATGAGGCGTGCGACAGATTCACCGTGCTCTATCACGGCAAGGTTGCGGAAACGACGTCTCGCGAAAGCGTCAGCGAGCAGGAACTAGCAAATCTCATCAACACAGGAATGCGTGCGAGCCGAAGGCTTGCCGTTTAGTCGGCTAACGGGAGGTAACCATGGCCAAAACCACTGTAAGACTCTTGACCTCAAGCATTCTGGCAACTTCAGCAGCGATTGTTGCTGGACCTTCGCACGCAGCAGACCGCTGCGACGGGAAGAAGCCATACCTCATCTATTATGCTACCCATGCTGTCGCGGAGCCTGTTTGGGCCACTGTCAAAAAGGGTGCTGAGCAAGGTGCTGCCGACAACTGCCTGAAAATCAAATGGACGCAGGACGACAAGTTCTCGATTGAAACAACGATCAATCGCATGGAAACGGCGATCACTGAGAAGCCGGACATGCTGGTGATTACAGCCACCGACCCGACAGCAATGCGGCCAACAATCGAAAAAGCGAAAGCGGCCGGCATTCCGATGATCGCGATTAACGTGCTCGACCCAGCTCCGAAGGATCAGCGAGTGCCATACCTCATCGGCATTGGGGCTGACCTCTATCAGAGTGGCGTCGCAGCTGCCGAGCAAGTCTTGAAGGCAAATCCTCATCCCAAGCGCGGGATCGTGCCCAATCACGTTCCTGGTCATGTCGGCTTGGAGCAGATGGCAAAAGGATTTACCGACACGCTCGCAAAGGCGGGAGCCCAGACCGAGGTTATCGCAATTGGAACCGACGTATCGCAAAGCTCGGCCATGCTGTCCAACTATTTCCTCGCGCATCCTGAGACAGACGCTGTCTTCTGCATGAACTCAGGGCCATTTTGCTTCGAAACATTGCTGGACGTCGAACGACGCGAGAATCTTTCCAAGAAAGTCGCGAATGTGACATTTGATGTATCGCCTGCCTTACTGGAAGCGATCGCTAGCGGTGAAGCGATTGCTGGTATTGACCAGCTCATGTACCTGCAGGGATATCTTCCCACGGTGATCACTCGGACCTACCTGGACTACGGCATGATGCCGGAAGCTGACATCGTCACCGGCCCGGCCATCATCGATAAGTCAAATCTCGACAAGGTCAAATACCGCTTGATGGAGGCCGGTCTTAACTGACCCTTCAAGCGAAGGGGCGCGGCGAACTCCCATCGCCGCGCCCGAACCGTTTTAAGGCAGCGCAAAATGAAACTGGTTCAAATCCCCAAGACCAGGTTTTGCACGATCTCCGAAATCGTGAACAAGACGGGCTTCGGTCGCGCTACGGTGCATCGTGCTTTGAAGGGCCACATATCCGTGAAATTGGAGGTTCGCGAGAAGGTTTCATATGCGATCTTCGATTTGAATAACCAAGCCATAGCAAGGTACAGGGCCGAGTTGCGGCATCTCACATAAAGCGCGCGACCGCGGACGTGCTCACACTGCAGAAGCGATGAGACATGTATTTTGAAAAGGACACTGCGAAGTTTCGCGATTTGGCGGATTACGTCAATTCCTCTCGGATGTGCAGTTCACACGAGCACACCGAGTTTGAGTCGGAATATGTTCGTAACCCGCCAGACATTTTAACCAACCTGTTCGACAACTATGTTCTAAATGATCTTGCAGTAGCAGGCGCTACTCCTGATAGCCTTCGGCGCCTTTTGGCAAAAGGTGACGACAGCATCTCGGCCCGATTTGCTGGCATAGCGGAAGCTTGGGGACGGACCCAGCACACAGGCTACGGTGAGGCCGTAAAACTGATCGCAAAAGAGCTCTACGGCGTAGACGAAATCAGTGGCGATATACTTGAACGTCGCCAGTCGAGATATGACGGCCGCGCTGGGGAGCGCCTCCGGCTCTTAAGCGAGCAAGGAAACCTTGATCACGTCCAGATAGATGCGATGGACTGGAACATTCCCACAGAGGCATTGGGTCAAGATTTTTTTCTTTACGATATCAACCTCTGCCGCTTCTGTGATGGAACGCCTGACTTTGAAAGGATTGCAGGGAGCACAGGTGTAGACATCTCCGATTTGCCGAGCTTGGAGCAGGCGATTTCGACAATCTTCGAGCGAAACGCTGCCCTCGGCATCGCAATCAAATCTCAGCACGCCTATCATCGCACATTGCGGTGGCAGCTGCGTGATGAAGCGAGCGCGGCGGCGGCATTGGAAATGTGGAAGCGGGAGGGGGCGAAGACTCCCGTTGAGGCGCGAAATTGTCTCGGCGACTGGTGTATTGATCTAATCGCACGTTTAGCTGCCGAGCATGAATTGCCGTTCAAACTTCATACCGGTTATCTCAACGGGGTCGGCGGATTTCCGATCACCGTCTCGCGGTCTGAATTGCTTCACGAACTACTGCAGAGGCATTCGAGGACGAACTTTGTGCTTATGCACATCGCATACCCTTATGAGAACGAACTTGTTGCAATCGCGAAGCAATTCCCTAACGTCACGATAGACTTATGCTGGGCTTGGTCGCTCAATCCACGGGCCACGTCTGAATTCGTGCGTCGAATGATACATACTGCCCCGTCGAATAAGCTTTTCGCGTTTGGAGGCGACTCTCGTCTTCCAGCGGCATCGGTGGGATATGCCTTTCAGGCAAGGAAATGGCTTCTTAGGACCCTCGAGGAGGAGATCAAAGATGGGCACTTCGGCCAAACCGAGGCGATAGAACTTGCTCGTCAATTCATGAATGGCAATCAGTATACACTCTTCCGTATCGCGGAAAAAAAAGAACGGATGCGCAGTTCCGCGACCGGGCCAGCACAGAATTCGGATAAGGCAATTGCCACTTTCGACTGCGCTACACACAGCGCATGGCGTGACAATCCTGGGCACTACAGGGTTGTATAGAAGGGGAAGCGCCGCTGTGGGCGTGGATAGCCGATCAGCCCGGATTGTCAGCGCAGGGTCGGCGCTTCTATGTGGTCACCATCGTGTCTATTCGATCAGTAAGGTTCTCGCGACGACACGATAGTGCTGTCGTTGGACTGGAGGTCGGGGGAACATTCGCTCGGCTGGGCCGCTGCCAGCTGCCAGCGCCGCGCCCAGTGATTTTCGATCGAGCGATCGCCTGCGCCGAGGCCTGGATCCCCGTCGCCCACTCTTGCTAACGCGCCAACTGGCAAGGGAATGATTTTGGCGCCCTCCTTTTTTTCACCATCTGGTCTAAATTGATTCACCATCTAGTCTAAAAGAATACCAGATCTGCGCGCGTAACAAGAGTGCAATTCACAACACTTCCCCGTTGACTCATGAATATTCATCAGAATTGTGAAATTTGGTCGAATAAAAGTCGCTTCTATGAGACATACGTTACATTTTTGCGAACGCATATTAACTGAAATTTATCGCTAATGTATGAGCGTACTTGCTACGAAGAGTTATTGCAGTCGCAACTTGTTTTCGCAGTCGCCGTCCCGATTCCCGCGGGTCTGGTGGCCTTCCAGAGGAGCTTGGCACATATGAGGATAGTTTCGTTCAAACCGCACCATGATGGCACGATTGCAGCAGTAGATGCATCAGAAGCCGAGCTCCTCTATTCATATGAGGCCGAGAAGGATAGCTTTCCCAGATATTCGAGCGTGACGCCGACGACGTTCCTCGATGCCGCTGGCCGCCTGGACGCCATTCCGGACGTGATTGCCGTCGGGGGGTGGAGGAGGTCAGGATTCGCGCGCCACGTCGCCGACTCGGCAAGCTACTCCGGCATAGCCGCTGGGTCGGAGGTTGTCGCAGAAAAGACTTTCTTCGGTAGGACGGTGCATTTCTATTCCTCGACCCACGAGCGCTCCCATCTCTGGGGCGCCTACGGCATGTCGCCGTTCCCCATTGGAATGCCCTGTTATGCGCTGATCTGGGAGGGGGAGCTCGGCGATTTCTATGAAATCGATGAGCGACTGCAGGTCGCGCATTTAGGAAAAGTGATGGCGGGCCCTGGCGACAAATATTCTTTCCTCTATGCACTAGCCGATCCGAACTTCACATTGCCCAAAGGACGGTTGCGCGACGAAGACCCTGGTAAGCTAATGGCGCTTTGCGCCTCCGGGCAAACCGGAGCGCCCGACATCAACGAGCAGGCTTTGATCGATTTCTTGCTTCCACGCGATCATATGACGCAGTTGCTGAGCAAGGAGGAGTTGCGGAACTCGCCTTACTACAACATTGGCGTAACCAATCAGAAGTTCACCAACCTCGCAAGGCGAGTTTCAGACGCCATCTTCGACTCGTTCCACACCTTTGCGAAGAAAAACCTGACAAAGGGCTACCCGCTCCTGATTGCCGGCGGCTGCGGGTTAAATTGCGAGTGGAACCGTCGATGGATCGAAACGAATCTGTTTTCCGATGTTTTCATTCCTCCGTGCACAAATGATACAGGCTCTGCGATCGGGACCGCGGTCGACGCGATGCGGCATTTCACTGGAAATGCGAAGATCAAATGGAACGTCTATTCAGGCCAGCCTTTCATCTCTGATGAGATCGACCGGTTTGGACTCGAGTGCCATCCACTCGACTACGACCAGGTGGCCTCGGCGTTGCTTGATGATAAGGTGCTCGGCTGGGTACAGGGGAATTGCGAGATCGGGCCACGAGCGCTTGGCAACCGGTCAATACTAGCGGCGCCTTTCTCCAAGGCAACCCATGAGCGTTTAAACCGCATCAAGAACCGGGAGGCTTTCCGCCCGATCGCACCAATTTGCCTGGAGCAGGATGTCGCGCTCCATTTCGACTTGGCACGCCCGTCGCCGTACATGCTTTTTTTCCAGAAAGTTCTCGATAGCCGGTTGGTGGCCGTCACGCACGTCGATGGTACAGCGCGGGCTCAAACGGTTTCCTCAGAGCAAAACCCCCACCTGTTTCAGTTGCTCACTTCGTTCAAGGCAAAAAGCGGGGTAGGTGTTCTTTGCAACACATCGCTGAACTTCAATGGTACCGGCTTCATCAATCGTGCAAGCGATTTGTTGGCTTATGCCCGGACCGCAGGTCTCGATGGCTTTATTATGAACGATGCCTTCTATCTCCTCAAGACGGCACCCCGTACGGAGTCGATCCAACAGAAAGTTTGAGTTTGCTGAAATTCCGCATGGTTGTTGAAGACCTAGATACTTCGAACGTACATCCGTAAGACCTACCTGTCGGCCTCTTCCGGTTAGGTAGCTTGCCCTACACTGTTCATGGAGCGGTCCTTCTTTGGCGTTAAAAACGACCACATTAGGCACTTTCGATGCTTTAGTGCCGTACGCTTCATCGCTCACCCCGTGGCACTGGGGCATCCACAATTGCGCAATCCGGCCAGACGTTCAAGCGGGCGCAGGTTGTACTGACCCATCCAGCGGGTCTGCGCGCCGTTTCCACACGGTTGCCCGGAAGGTGGCGAAACAACGTGTTGCAATTCATTCTATCGGGTTCCGGATGCCCTTCCATTTGAGCGGCGTCAGCGCAATCGTGAAATCGTGCTGCCGCTGACCTTGAACGAGCTGGCCACGTCGTTCCTCGCTTCCCCGGCTGCTAACCGGGCCAGCGCCTCGCAGCGTTGTTGCATGGAGAGTTTCGGTTTGCGGCCAAATTTGACTCCCCTGGCCTTGGCTCTGGCTCGCCCGCTCGCGGTGTTCTCGAGAATTCGGCGCCGCTGCCACTTAGCGGCCCAGCCCAGCAGGAAAAGCAGCAGATCGGAGATTTCCGAGGTGGTATCGACAAAAGGTTCGTCCAGAAGACGCAGGGCAGCGCCGGCGCCCGAAACCCGTCGGAGAATCTCCAACATGTCGACCGGGTCGCGGGCAATCCGGTCGCTGACCACCGCCTGCACCAGGTCGCCCGGTTTCAGCGCTCTCAGCAGCCTCTGTAGTTGGCGCCGGTTGGCATCCTTGCCACTGCGCTTTTCGAAGAAAATCTTGTCGCAGCCAGCCTCCTGCAGGCGCTCGACCTGTATTGCCAAGTCCTGGGTCTCCGTCGAAACCCTTGCATATCCATATTTCAATTAGACGCCGTTCCTTTGATTTTCAAATGTCACGACTTTTGCAAGAGTCGTTCTAAGGAAGTTTTGCCTCTTTTTCGGCTTATCTGACAGCTACTCTGCACAAAGTTTCAGCAGAAAAGCGCTCCGAGTGCACCGCGGCGGGCGTGCGCAAAAGTCGTGAGTTTTGATTAGGAATGTTCCCCGTGGGGATGGCAAGGCAGGCGGCCAAGCCCGCTCCTTCGTGCCCTTCCCAAATCATTCTCGACGGTCTCTCCCATGATGCGAACTGATCGTTCCCGGCCCAGCGCCAAGTGCCGGCACCTCTGTTCGCGCTAGCCATTCCCTCGCCCCATCGCTGCACGCCACAAGCCCATTACCGGAGCCATCAATGCCGATTCCGCTCATCCCCGCCGGCCTGATCCTTGGCCTTCTCGTAGGTTATGCAACCCGGCCGTCCCATATCGGCTTTCAGATTCCGCTCGAGGTCCTGTTCAGCGCCAATCCGATGGATGCGCCCTTCCGCAGCGAGCTGATGACCCACCTCATGTCCTATGGCGCGATCGGCCTTGTCGGGGGTGTCGTGCTCTTCGGCATCGTCCGCGCGTTCCTGCCGTCCCGCAAAGCCTAGCCTCGCCGGCTGCGAGCCGTTTTTTGTTCATCCCTCCGGAGAAACCTCATGACTATCAGGAAAGTAGCCTTATTGGCCGCGTGCGTTGCCGTCAGCGCAATCGGCGCTCACGCCGGGCCCCAAGACAACCCGCAGAACCGTCGGATTGTCCGGGAAGCCGTCGCAGGCCTCCTTTCACCCCTGGATGTCACGGTTGACATGGTCGAACAGATCGACCTTTGCCACTACCGCATCAACCGCCCCAACCTCTCGTTCCAGCGGCTTTATGACTTCACCAAGGCAAAAAACGTCTTCGCCTTTTCCGGCCTGACCGACAGCTTTCCTGACGGCAAAGGCGACATCATGATCTCGGGCACGGACGCGAAGTTCACGTGCATTGTCGGCGGAGACGGAGGTGATAATCCCCGCGATTGTGAGGACAACTTCGTGGTCAAGGATGCCACCCTGAACCAGTTCATGAAGGCCCACTCTGCGGCGGAGCCGATCTTTGCGGCATGCAGTTCCGACGCCACCTACAAGGCCTGCACCGTTTACCGCGGCTGGAAGTGCGACAACTGAACCGCGGCGCTGTGGAGCTTCTCATAATGACAAACCCTCTTTCCAGGGTGAGTCCGCTCGCCATCATGGCGCTTATCGCCAGTATTACCGCCGCCAACGCCAAACCGCCCAAACTAGGAGAAGCGGCCGCCACCTTGGCGATCACTGAATATGCCGAAAAGAACTGCCCAGGGCTCGCCGTCGACCATGCCAAACTCACCGCTTATTTTCAGGCCGGTAGCTTCACCACCGACCAGCTCAAGCAGGAAGGCAAGTACCAGCCGTCAGAGACATCGACCTCCCGGGCGACGTAGCCAACAGAGGTTCCGCAGCTGTCTGCTTATGACATTCAGGCTTCATGGTACGTGCCGAGCGATGCGCTGCGCCACAAGATCGTCTTCAGACCATAATCATCGTCCCGGGGGAAACGTCATGAAAACGAAGTTGCTCGCAGGTGCCCTTGTCGGCGTCCTGCTCTCTGCCTGCTCGGGCTCCAGCAATCCCTTTGATGGACAGTCGCCGGAGGAGGTCGCGATGTTCATTTTCAGCGGCTTCCAGAAAGGGACTGTTCGAAAAGACAAAGAGCTCGAGCTGAAGGTTCTGGCCAGCCAGGACAAACCGCTCGTCCTCACCATCAACGGATCTGCCCAAGGGCAGAGCCGCCATGTTGCAACCTTCAGCGTCACCGATCAGGGCAACTGCTCGTTTCTTTACAGCGTGGTCGACAAAGGGGACCAGAGTACATTTGGGACGTGGCAAGTGCGCATCGACCTTTCGGCCCTCACGGATGCCAAGCTCGTCTACGGCGGCAACGCCGACTCGATCGCGTTGGGGGGCGCCAAAATTCAATGTCTGACCAGCGGTCGTAACGAATGCGAATGGATGCAGAAGAACTTCGCCAAAGGCACCTTGGTGCGGTTCGGACCGATCGACGTCGATGAAAAGCAAGATGGATACAAGGAACAGAAGGAAAAGGCCCTCAGTGAGGCTGTCCAGTACCTGAAGACTAGGATTTGTAGGATTTGACGACCCCGTCCGGCTGGCGGCTGTGGGACGATCACTGCAATGCTCTGCCTGGCAAAACGAGGAGCCCACATGACCTTGTTACGCACGCTCGTGCGAGCTCTCGGAGCATCCATTCTGGTGTCAGTCTCCGCGCAAGCCCAGGACGAACGGCCTCAGCCCGCACCAGTCCAGAAATTCAAGCTTGGCCGGGACGACGGGTGTTTCCGGTACGTCGGCGACGCCGTCGAGTTCGTGGGCCACTTCAAAGCCGGCAGCTACATCGGCGTTTCCATGATCACCATCGGACGTGATGGATTTCCGACCCCGGCTGCAGATGAAGAACGGGCGCCGGCAATGGACCTGCCGGAGTGGAAAAGCGCCTCGCCCTACTTCTGGTTCGGTCCGACGACAACCAGTCGGGACTATTCGATTACGTTTGTCCCTCGCGCAGTCTGGGGAAGTGCCGCGATCGTTACGATTTGTGGACGTCAAACTCCACCCGGAAACTGAGATAAGAGCTCTATCCGCATTCTGATCGCGGGCACTGCCGCGCAGCAATAAGAAATCCTTCTCCAGCCCGGTCGACAACACCTGGCGTTTCTGCTTTCTATTTGCGCGGGTCGGGGATTCCAGATGTTCAGAATAGTTTTGCTCGCGTCCCTTGTCGTGGCGATCAGTGTTGAGCCTTCGCTGGCCTGGCAGGCTAATACTGAAGGTCCTGACGTGTTTGGCGTCACCAAGGTCCTCGCCGCAGAGGGTAATGACCGGGAATCCCTCGTTGTCCAATGTGATAGCAAGGACGTGCTGTTTGTCGCCTACATCATGCGCAAGAAGGAGTTCGACGCGGTCACTGAAGGCCCGGCGACCCTCTACCTGCAGGGTAACAGTTCTGCTCCTTTGAAACTCGACGCGTCGATCCGCGCCTGGAACGACAACTACGCTGGGATTGTGGCTGTTGGCCGCGTACCCGAAGTGATGGCCGCAATACAGGAAATCAAGAATACGAAGGGCAAGGTCAATGTCGGCTACGACATTGCCGGAAACCGTGATTCCGCCAGCTTCAGCTCGCGCGGATCCAAAGCAGCTATGCAGCGGGTGATCGACAACTGCAAGCTCTCCGACATTGCACTCCCTCCGACTTGAGCTGATTATGAAGCGCCTTCGATTAGCGGGAGCGACCGCCGCTCTGTTATTGCTGTCGGCCTGTGGTTCGATGACCCTCCCTGCGGCGGTCCGGCTATCGGACGGCACATCGATGGTCGGAACGACCACGGCTGCTGTCTCCGGCGGAACATTCAAAGTCGCTACTGCCGATGGGTCGCTCAAGTGCAGCGGCACCTACAACGCGCTCGACACCTCGCCTACCATCTCGGTCCCCGTAACCTGTTCCAACGGGAAATTCGGTCGCGCGGTGGTTACTCGAGCTGCCGACGGCATGAGCGGGTCCGGTTACGTTGCGACCTCCGACGGCCGAACGGGCCAGGTCGCCTTCGGCAACAACGCTGACGTTGTCCTTGGGGCAATAGCGCCGTCGAATGCCGAGGCTTCGCCAGCGAATTCTGCGGGCGGACCCAACGTTGCCCCGGGACCCTCGCAAAACCTGGCTTCGGCCTCGCCTGGCGGCTACACGCCGCCAGCGGGCGCGAGCTCGTCAGGTTGCGTTTCTCCCAATCAGTACGGCGCCATCAGTTGCGTCACTGGGTTGCCTCGAACCAACTATGTCAGGGGCTATTTCCGCAAGAACGGGACCTATGTGCGCCCCTACTATCGGAGCCATCGGTAAACGCACCCTTGGCGAGAACGCCGTATGAAGTATCTTGAGCGTCCGGGCCAGGAGGCCGTCTGGCGCTTCCGCGGCGGGGCCCTTTTGTGGGCGGGCGGGAGCGCGAGGGTGGGTGTGGGACCCTCGCCCTAAGCAAAAAAGCCCGGCGCCGTCACCGGCACCGGGCTTTCCTGCGGAGATACGGCTGACTATTCAGCAGCCTCGGCAACCACAAACGGTTCGGCCTTGCGGCTGCCGCGCAGTGGCATCGGCAGCCAAGCCTTCCCGGCCAATTCCTTTTCGGCCAGAGCTACTGCCTCGTCCTTAGGTGACCGCTCGGCCGCCTTGGCGGTGGTTTCGGTGCATCCGGCTTCGCGCAGGACATCAGCGATGTCGGCCTTTGATAAACGGGCCAGAAACGGCGCTCCGGGCTCCCACCACCGCTGCATGTCCAGTTCCACGGCTTCGGCAATCCCTTCCGCCTGGGCAAGCCTGCTGCGGCTAGCGTTATAGCGGCCTGCCACGGCGTTCAGGTTCGCAGCGGCGACCACAGCCAACAGGTCGAGCAGACGCGTCAACTCCTGCTTCAACAGCCACGGCCACAGGTCTGCCGGTTCACCGGGGATATGGTGGCTCCAGCCCTCGATGATGTCGTTCCAGCCTGACAGGGCACGGCAGGCATCCGGCTCCTTGATGCTGGTCGACAGGGTGAGGCATTCGCCCCGGACTTCCACGGCGGCATCCATACCCGAACGATGCGCGTAGGCATGGAACGTGCGGCTCAGGAGCGGCATCAGCATAGCCGCCAGCGCCACCTCCGGGCGCGCCACCAACTCCACGCGCAGCGCCGCCGTACGGATAGCGGTCAGTTCCTCCACCAGACTTGCGGAAAGGCCACTCGCCCTGTCCTCCGCCTCGCCGCCGTCGCCGTCATTGTCGTCCTTCTCCGGCTCCCGGTCAGGCACTCGCAAGGCAGCAAGCGCCTTCTGGTCTTCGGGCTTGACCAGCCCCTCAACGACCTCCAGCGTGCCATCGTAGCCGATGCCGACAAGGCAGCCCGCCAAAGCCAGTTCCTGCGGGTCGAACGACTGGCTGGCCGACTGGATGGCGTCGATACGCGCGGACACCTCCTGCTGCCGCTGCTCGTCCGCTTCCAACTGCGGGTCGCCTTCGGCGTAGCCCTCAATCCGCTCGGCCAGTTCGTCGAACTCGGCGGCCAAGGCGTCAAGCTCGGCCTGCTCGGCCTCTTCAAGCGCGCGCCTGCGCATAGGAATGCGCCCGAACCCGCCGCCATCGGTGATATTGCTCTCCAGCGAGACCTCGGCCCATTTCCAGCCGCGCTGCCGCAGTTCCTCGGCCACGACCTCCAGCCGCCCCGTCGCCAGCGTCACCAGCAAGGGCCGGTCGGTAAGGTAGGTGGTGGCGTCCTCGGCGAACAGGTCGCGCAACACCCCGCCCCCTGCCTGCTCGTAAGCCTCCAACCCGACATAGCGCGCCAGCCGGTCGGTCGCCCGCACGTGCGCCTGCGTCAGGAACGCCCGCAGGCTGCGCGGGTCACGGTTCCAATTGGACTGCTCGAACCAAGCCTTCTCCTGCGCCTCGTGGTCGTCGCTGATGGCCAACGCCCGCGCCTGCTCAAGGGTGATGTCGTTGTCCCGCATCACATCGAGGATACGCGGCGACAGGCTGGCCAGCTTAAGCCGCTGCCGGACGGTCACCACCGATTGCCCGAACCGGGCGGCGATGTTTTCGACCTCCGCGCCCTGCTCGACCAAATCGCGGTAAGCAAGGATTTCATCGACCGGGTGCATGCCGACGCGGTGGACGTTTTCGGCAAGGGAAAGCTCGGTGTCGCTGCCATCGGCTTTCAGCACCACCCGCACGGGATAGTCTTTGGTGACGGCCACGCCCTCAACGTTGCGCCCGTCCTTCATCAAAAGGTTCAGGGCGTCAAGGCGGCGGCCACCGGCCACCACTTCGTATTTGTTGCCCTTGTCAGCCTTGCGAACGACGAGGTTCTGGATGAGGCCGTGGTGTTCAATGCTGGCGGCCAGCGCAGCACGGTCGCCCTTGTCGGTGATGCGCCGTACGTTGGATTTGCTCGGCACCAGCTTCCCAAGCGGGATGGTCGTTTCTGTCGTGGTCATGGTTTTGCTCCTTGATTGCTTTCAGGGATTGACCTGAAGGGTTCAGGCCTCCCTGAACCCCTGCCTCGCGGCGAGCAGCGGGGAGCGAGGGGGCAAGCGTTGGCGGCGGAGGGGTATCCCCGGTCTGCACGGAGCGAAGCGCAGGAAGATGGGGGAGACCGCCGGCGGGGCTTGCGGGGAGAGAGGGCCGCGCGCCTCTCTCCCGTCCAAGACAAACAAGGGCGTACAAGGCGGAAGCACCGAAATGCCCGCCAGCGGGACCAAGTCAGTTAAGATTTTTTATCAATCATGACTAGACGATACAGGAGGCACGTTGCTCAAAAGACTCATCTATTACATTATGTTCAATGATACTAGATCAATAATCGCCCTTTTTCTTCTATGTCTGCTGGGAATATTAATTGGAATATGCGGGCATCAGCACGGATAAGCGAGCAAGATAGCCGGGGTCTCCCCTGGCTATTTTGCATAGATAATGAAACCTGCAATTGCGATCATCCCGATTGCAACAAAAAGAAGAGAAATCCCGGCGATCCTCGTACGGCAACCAGTCGCACCTGTCTGCACAGGGACCATCCACATTTAAACAGATTAGCCCTCACTAATATGCTATGGCAGAACGTGAGGGGTCAAATCCATGGCGCGGGTTACACGGCATTTAGCCATCATATGCCTTGTCTTTGCCGACGATGCAAACGCTCACGATTGGTACACAGGCAAGACTGATCCTGTCCTTCAGTATGACTGCTGCGGAAACAAGGATTGCCACCCGATCGATTCCAACGACGTCAGGATGACTAAAGACGGCTATTTCGTCAGGATGCCGCGCCCGGCTTACTTGAATGAGCCCCAGGAACCGGAATGGTTTATACCCAGAGAACGAGTCCAGACGTCGCCCGATGATCGATACCATATATGCGAGCGTTTGATGACCTTTTACCGGACGATCATTCCTCACTTCAAGTTCGAGGCCTATCACAGATTCAGGTGGACCTGCTTCTTCGCGCCGCAAGGCACCAGTTCAATTTCAAAGTGAGACACGACCCGCTGGCGCCCTAGCTTTTGTCTTTGCTCGACTCATTCGAAAATGCATCGATGTGATTGCTCCGCTCCGCCCTCAAACGGGGCAAGGCCCGGTCTGCGTCTCGATCCCGTGGGCCGGGCCACCATCGCCTTGACACAGTCGGCTGATGTGGCCGGACGTTTGATGTGGCGCGAGCCTGGCCTATTGCAGCAAATTCTCCCCGAAACCACTCGTCGCCAGCCACTGCGCCCGCGCCAGGTGCGACGCCCAAGCCCGACGTGCGCGGTCCGACTCACGCTGGGGGTCGATATTCAGGATAAGGCGCGCTACGTGGTTCCAATCGACGCCCTGGGCCTCCGCGACCAGCAGGGCGGCGTAGGTCGAGATGTGCGCCTGATCATATGCGGTAACGGCTGCCAGGTCCGGAGCTTCATCATCGATCTCGCGTTGAGAGGTGGGAAATTGCACCCAAGCCGCGGCTCCCAATGAAGACGCGTCGATATAGCGCCCAATCGATCTCAGATGCGACGCGATTTTGTTTCGTAAGTGATCGCGATTGCCGTAGCGAGCGTCGATTTCCTTGAGTTTTGTGTACAAGCCTCGACGTTGGCCGCGCGGAACATCGACATCACCCATAACGTAGTGACCCGGTCCCACGGCGCAGATGTCGCAACCGGCTGCGGCCACCTCCTGCACAAAAGCAGGAATGTCCTGTTCTCGCATGCGCTTCATTCTCACGTGACTTAACGGATGCTCCGATTTTTGCAACCCTACGATGCATCCGAGCGGGGCCATGAGATTGAGACAATGGCGCAATTTTTTGAGAGCTTCGCCCCCCGATGCTAGCCTATATCCAGTCAACCAATACCGGCCTTCCCAGGGTGACAACTGCACTTCTCCATGTTGCGGACCTGATTTCTCAAAAGGCCTATATTTATCGCGAGACCACGCAACACTAGCGCGCATTTCGAGATACCCAGAACGGGGCCGTCGTTGCCGGCATTAAAACCGGTGCCAGTGGCACCTACCCTGTCAGGAAAGTGTATGACAGTGTAATTGCCATGTGCTATAAGGGGCATGAACGAGAGGCTCAATCATGCGAACAAGCAAACCCATCACCGTCTCCCTCGGCAAGCAGCAGCAAAGCGTTGACGCGCGGTTGGCCTCAGGTGCCTACGAATCCGCCAGTGAAGTCATGCGGGCGGCGTTGCGCGCCCTCGACCGCGAAGAAGAAGCAATCAATGCGGTTCTCCGGGCACGGATCAAGGCGTCGATCGAGGATCCACGGCCGAGCCTGACTGCGGACGAGGCCGAAGCGGAAATGACGCGCTTCATGGAAAACGAAAGCAAAGCCGCGCGCCATGCGGCGCGTTAAGGTCACCTACCGACCACAGGCCATTTCCGACTTACAGGGCATTTACCGGATTATCGCCGAGGCCAGCCAGAGCGATGTGGTGGCATCGGGATTTGTGCAACGGATCATGGCACGGTGCCGAAAGATCGGTGACGTTCCCAATGGCGGTCGTCCGCGCGACGATCTGGAGCCAGGCTTGCGCACGGTCTCCTTCGAACGAACGGCGCTCATCGCCTACCGGGTGGCAGATACTGCGGAAGTCACCAACATCTTCTACGGCGGCAGGGACTACGAATCCCTCTATCGAAGCGATGAATCCGAATAGTCGCATCGGACTCGGGACGGCATAGAGACGTCACAGTTGCGGCTCGGCCGCAGGGGATGCCGCGTCGACCCTTTCCCTCGCCAACGACGATCGTTAGAAAGGAAAAATGCTCCAGCCGCTGCTCGACCCAGATGTCGCCGATGAGGCGCCAGATTTTCCGGTCCTGACCGGTTATGACGAAGAGCATTTACTGACCTACATTCGCCTACTCGATGCAGCCGCCGAGGACGCCGATTGGCGGGAAGTTGCCAAGATCGTCCTGCACATCGACCCTGAGACCGAGCCCGATCGTGCCTTCCGGGCCTGGGAAACGCATCTTGCGCGGGCGCAGTGGATGACGACGAACGGTTTCAAATATTTGCTGGCAGGTGGCGCCCCGCATTGAGATATTGAGCGGCTAACTCGCGAAAAGCTCCTTGTAACCCGTCGTCAATATCCAGTTTGCCCGATCGAGGTGGCTGCGGGCGGCTCTGCGAGCGCGCTCAGGTTCAAGGTCGGGATCGATGCCGAGGATCTCCTTTGCCATTTCCTCATAGGTGGCATTGTCGCCACCGGCGTCCAGAAATCGCATGTAGATTGTGAAATGCTCCTTGTCGTATGCGGTAAGGCTATCCGACCAGGGGACTTCGGTGGCAAGGGCTATACCCGAGGATTGGCGTGATTTGAATTCCATCGACATCTCGCTTTGAGTCTTGAGCTAGGCCCGCCTACGCGTCAGAGTATCGTCAACAGCACCATTTTCAACCTTTGGTTTCTGACTTGACGGCAATGCTCGCGACCAAGGCTGGGACACGATCTGACGGCTCACTGGACTTGCGGGCGACGAAGAAAGCGCCACCCTTTGGGGTGGCGCCGCTTCGACGAGATGGTCAGGTCTTGATGCGACCGAGCTGCCTAGCCTGATCGGCGTATGCCGACAGCGGCTTGTCGGGGCTGAAATACAGGTCACGCTCAATCGGCAGGCCCAGTTGCCCGCGCAGCGCGGACAGCTCGGAGAGGCTTACGTTGCCGATTTCCGGACAACCAAGCCCGAGATCACAGAGGCCAAATGCGATATCCCGGTCATCCGGGTCGATTTCGGTCAGGAGCCAGGTCGCGCCGGCTCCGGGGTGAACAGCTTGACGACCGGGACGAAGTCGATTTCGTGTGCGGTCCCGCGAAGGGGCTGCTGCTGGCGGCCATTCGCCAGCAGCTTTTCCCGCAGACTCTGGGTCAGGATCTGCATGGCCCCCTCCTACTCGTCGGACTTCGGTGCACGGAGAACAACGCGGCCGTCGATGGGCAAGGCCTCGAGGAGGAGCGTGCCGCCCTCGCCGTCGTCATGGGCGAAGAAGGAGCCGATGCGGGTCCAGAAGCCCTTCTGGCCTTCCTTGCCGTCGCGCACGGTGTAGGCGTGGTAGAGCGGCGATTTCGGCTCGGGTTTCGTTTCGGAGTTACGTCTGTTGGTCATGGTCTTTTCCTTTGGTTGCTGGTTTCTGTCCCGGAGGACGGTTCCAAAGGAGACGGCGCGTAGAGCCGGCTTGTCCCCAACACGGGAGCGCAGCGAATGGAGCGGGCAGGAATCGGACAAGACGGCTGGGCCGGATAAAAGAAACGTCATCAGCTCCGGGCAAGACAGCAACAGGAAAGGCCGTTGGCCGACAGACAAGGGAAGAACGTCAACCCAAACGCTAGAGCGCCACATCAGACGACAACCAGCCCAGGAAATGAAGGTTTCGCCATGGAGCAGCTGCCACGTGTAGCCTTGGAACTGCACGTCGATCAGGCCGCCTCCTCCCGGTCCTGGCCGTCGTGAGATGCATACCTGCCGCCCCATCCAGTTCGAAGGAGGTGCGGCCGGGAATGAGAAGCTCATGCAGTCTGCTACACCATGCTGCAGGCATGGCTGCAGACTTAAAATCGCGATTGGGGCACGACGCAAGGCCGTCAAGAAACGTTCGCCATCCCGTGGGGAGATGAGATTGCAGCTCAATCGGCGCTAATAATCCTTTTCACTCCGCGCACGCAACGAGGAAGCGAGTAGTGCAACTCACAATGCAACTGTAATACATGGCTCTGTTTCGGTTATTGCTACCCGACAACAGTAATGTTACCGGGTTTTTGCGGCGTGACCTCCGGCAGCGCAAGCTGGCTGTTGCACAGCGCGAGCCGATCTTACCTTGATGGGTGTTCTATGAACGGGGGAAAAGAATCCAGGGAGCAGCGGCGTCGGCGCGTTCTCAAAGGAGCGTCCATTCTCACAGGCATTTCAAATTCTGAAGTCAAGTGCACCGTTCGCAACATGCATTCGCAAGGCGCGGAGCTGCAAGTGTCAATTGATGCGCGCGTTCCAAACGAATTCCTTCTCTACATCCCGACTGATGGGGTAGGTTATAAAACGGTGGTCCAGTGGCGCCGAGGGGACAAGCTCGGAGTTATGTTCTTGGGTACAGAGCCTAAGCCACATTGGCACTACGGTTAAGTGTTCGACCCTGCCTGAGCCCTTTCCAGCCAAGTAACGGAAACAGGATTCTTTGCACTCTCAACCGTGCGACGTGGACCACGACGTGAGCCATCCTCAGTAGAAAGTCGCGAACGCTGCGAAATTGCGCGTCTACAGCTCTTAGCCAGAATATTCGCATATTGCACATTCCGGATTTGACGGGTATGGGAATCCCGGGGGAATTGAGGAGAACAAAGATGTCCCTGGAATCAGGCAATAATCTCATCGAACTTACTGCTGATATCGTTTCCGCTTATGTCCAGAAGAACCCGGTGCCGGCATCTGGATTGCCGGATTTGATCGCTAGTGTGAATTCGGCATTGTCTAATATTGGAAATGCAACTCCGCCTGAGGCGCCCAGCCTAAAGCCCGCAGTTAATCCCAAAAAGTCGATTTACCCGGATTATATCATCAGCCTGGAAGACGGTCAGAAATACAAGTCACTTAAGCGCCACCTTGCAGTCAGACACGGGATGACGCCCGACGAATACCGGACGAAATGGGGATTGGCAAAAGATTATCCCATGGTCGCCCCGAATTACTCGGCAACCCGATCAGCGCTCGCGAAATCGCTAGGCTTGGGGAGAAAGGCGGCTCCAGTCAAAAAGTCTTCTTCGAAGCGCAAGGCGAAGGTCTGAGGCATGGATAGGACCAGGCGGGAGCTTTGTGCCCGAGCAAAGGATCACCGCGATAGCATCATCGCCGCTCACGATTGGCGCACCTCATCAGAAAACGGAAAGTCATAAGAGAGGTCGATTTTTCTCATTGCTCTGGCGCAGGGAGAAAAATAGAACGTAAATCAACATCGTGACGTAAAAATGGGCCGCTGATGTGGCCCTTTTTTTTGGTAACCTTGGTCGTTCCTTCGAACGAAGGTTCTTTCGGCCGCCTCTGTCGCGCAGCCGTCACAATTCGCACCTAAACGGAAACCGATGCGTCCTGTGACTGACATATCGGGACGCCTTGACAGTCAGTTGGGGATGTCAAAATGCAATACAGCAACCTGTGGGGTCGCTGCATCTGCTGCTGCCATTTTCGCTTCCCGCTGTAGCCGTTCAAATCTCGGCCGCAGCCAGTGACGGGAGCGAGGGGCGCGCAAGACAGTTACATGACCAGGTTTCAGAAACGAACAGAGGGGATCTCGCAGGGTGCCTTGGCAGACCTGGTGGCGGAATCCGTGCAACAGGCCCTGATCCAGCACGGCATTGTTCTCGACACACAAACTCTGATTTCAGCCAGCGCCATCGCCGGCGGCCTCGCCGCCGCCGTCCCCTTCCTTCCACAGGCACAGCGACTCGCGATCGGCTCTTTCAAGGGCGAATGCGCTGCGTTCGCCCCGGAATTCTTCCGGAGATTCGGGGAGTTCACACGCTGCGGCCCCGCCGGTGCCAATCGCGCGGATGATGGCCCGATGACGGCAACCCCAGCACTCGCATCAGCGAAGCGGACAAACGATCTGCAATCGGTGCTGATTGAGGACTGGGCGGGCGAAGTCGCCGGATCGACCTATCTGGAAGAGCATTTCCGCATACCGCGCTCGACGCTGCATCGTTGGCAAAGGCGCAATGAGGTTATTGCCTTGCGCAAGGGCGGCCGCAAACATGTCTTCCCGCTCGCCCAGTTCGTCGACGGCAGACCGGCATCGGGGATTAGCGAAGTGATGTCGGCAATCGGGAATCCACGGCTGGCGTGGTTTTGGCTGACCCGCCCTTCGCCGCTACTCCACGGGCGCGTTCCGATTGAGGGGCTCAAGCAGGACATGGTGTGTGACGTCGTGTCGGCTGCTCGCAAGTTTTCATCGACTTGAGCTTCTTCACCGGGCCTATGTCGTCGGCTCCAGCTTCCGGCACACGCAAGAACAGGAAGTTCAACGTACTGTTCCACGGCACCTTCAGCCTTCGCATGGTGTAAGCCGGTACGATCCCATCCTGCGTGAGCGCTTCTGCCGGTATGATGACCGATAGGGGGCGTGTCGGCGATCGGCGGCGCCAACGCCGCACAATCCCGAGCTTCGGACAGGCGGCTCTGAACAGACAGGCGCTCTCTTAGCGCCGGTCAGTCGGATGGCGGCAATGCCTCGGATTTCCCGAAAGGTGGGGCAGGCAGAGTGCGAATCTCTTTTCCGCCCCAACATGATATTCTTCATAAAATCCTCTAAATCGGTTTAGTCGTTATATAGCTCAAATCTAACTTCGTGTTTCACTCGTGCCAGTTGTTTAATATGTGCCGTTTTTCATGTAGATAACGTGATATTTGCGCAACAATACTTCAAGAAGAGTCGAAGAGACCCGTTTTCGGAGACAATCTCTGTTGAACGCCGCCGCAGGTTAGGACATGTCGGGGGCGAAAGGGCGGCGCGGTGCGCTTCTTTTTCAATAGTTGGGGATGGGGTAGCAACGCTGCCCTTCAGCAAAGATATCAAACCCGTTTTAACTTTTGTCTGGAGATCAGAAAAATGAACATCAAGAGCCTTCTTCTCGGCTCAGCTGCGGCCCTGATCGCAGTTTCCGGTGCCCGCGCCGCCGATGCGGTGACCGTCGCCGAGCCGGAGCCCGCTGAATACGTCAAGATCTGCGACGTCTATGGGGCCGGCTACTTCTACATTCCTGGCACCGAAACCTGCCTGCGCATCGGCGGCTACGTCCGTTACGACATCGCAGGCGGCGACCTGGGCTCGTTCGACGGCGCGAAAACCAGGGACCGGATGAACGGCGATGTGCAGGGCACCTGGAAAAAGAACGCCCGCTTCAACCTGAAGACCTGGACCGGCCAGGAAACCGAACTCGGCACCTTGAAGACCTACACCGAGACTCGCTTTAACTTCGGCAACGACAACGCTTTCGAAGCCGACAATGTCGCCCACTTCAAGGGCCCCTCGCTGAACTTCGCCTGGATCCAGCTTGGTGGTCTGCGCGTCGGTAAGGACGAATCGGCCTTCGATACGTTCATCGGCTACGCAGGCAATGTCATCCAGGATACGCTGGTTCCCTATGGCGGCTTCGACACCAACGTCGTGCAGTACTATTTCGACGCCGGCAACGGCTTCTCGGCCGTCGCTTCGCTCGAAGAAGGCTCCGGCGTGGTGGGCACGATCGACAGCTATGTTCCGCATGTCGTCGGTGGCGTGAAGTACACGCAGGGCTGGGGCGCCATCACCGGCGTCGTGGCTTACGACAGCAACTACGAAGAAGTGGCCGGCAAGGTCCGCTTGGACGTCAACGCTACCAGCGAACTGTCGCTGTTCGTGATGGGCGGCTATGGCACGGACGACAACCTCAGCAACGACACGACACTTGTCCCCTTCCACATTGGCAACGCCGTCAATGCCCATGATCGCGGCTTCTACAAGCAGTGGAGCGGCAACTGGGCTGTCTGGGGTGGTGGCACCTACAAGTTCAACGAGAAGACCTCGTTCAACGCTCAGCTCTCCTATGACGAAGGCAAGAACTTCGGCGTTGCTGCGAACATTGCCTACGAAGTCGTCAAGGGCCTCAAGGTCACGGCCGAAGTCGACTATCTGCATGTCGGGGAAGACACCGTCACCAACTGGACCGGTGCCGACAAGCGAAACAGCATCGGCGGCATCCTCCGCTTCCAGCGCTCGTTCTAGCGATCGACCTTTGAACCACAGCGCCCGCAGCATACGACTGCGTGCGCTGTGCCTTCCCCACCCAGCCTGCGCTGGCTAATGGGATACAAAAAAGCAGATCGGCGGCGGCTCGGTCCTTCGCCCCCTGGACCGAAGCGTGCCGGCCGATGCGAAGGGCGCCCTTGAAGAGGTGCCCTTCGCAGCCCTAGCCATCGTCCCGATCCCACAAGAGAAGCGATGAAAAGAAGCAATGGATCTCGAGGCTGGCGTCGTCCAGTTCGGAGAGGTTAGCAGGCCTCACAAACATGCGGGCCCTCAGATTGCGAGCGAGATTGGGGCGGGCTTTCGGTGGCGTCCCAGTGCGTGATGTCGACGAGCAGGCCGACGAACCATTGCCCCTGCGCGGCACTCGATGTAACAGGATCATGACGCTTCGTTTAGTCGAACGTTAAGGGTCCTCGCCATAGGTTCTGTGACGAGTTGGGGCACGGGATCAGACAAGGCGCGCGTCCGCGCCGCGGCAGACCCTCAGATCTACCGGCTTGCCTAGAATGCCGGATGCTCCGGCCGACCGGAGCTGCGCTACCGTCAGATTGCTTATTAGCTGGCCGAGGCTTTTCTCCCTCGACCCGATTGGACCCGCAGCGGAACCGGCGAGATGCGACCATGATTGCGGCTCTCAGAAACGTTTCCCCGCAGAAGGGTACACACTCGATGGTCGGGGTGGATCATACGGGCCGCGGCACGGTCGACGCTGCAGGGCAGAGCGTAGCGGCCCAAACGGAGTTCGACGACGTGAGGCTCATCCTGCGCCGCTGGCAATCCGCCTGCGGCGCAGCCGCGCTGCCGCCTTATGAGGAGATCGCGTTGGGCAGCGTCGGCCGCTTCTCGGATGAGATCGCTGTCGTTCGTCGCTTGGGCGACGAGCCACCTTCCCTGTTGCGCTGCGGCCAGCGCTTCCTCGCGATCGTCGGCATTGCGGAGTCCGCGCGCAGCCTCGCGGAACTGCCATATGCCTTCAATCTGGCGATCGGCTCCGCCATCGATAAGGCCTGCTCAGCAGGCGAGCCGCGGCTCACAGTTTGCCACTGGGTCCTTGACGGCAAGGTTTCCACGATCGAGATCGTCGCGCTGCCGTTGTCGTGCCGCTGGCCTGGCGAATACTTTGTTCTATTCCTTCGCCCGCGCGCCAGCCAGGTCGACCTTGCCAGTCTGCTCATCAACTCCACGCAGGAAGGCGTCATCGCGCTAAGTCCGATCGATCATGGGCAGGGCGCAACGTCTGACTTCCACATACTGAGCATCAACGAGGCCGCGGCGGGCTTTCTTGGATCGACCATCGACAGCCTCCAGTTCACCCGGCTCTCGGACGCGCTGACCAAGGTCGGCATAAGCGAGATACCACAGGAGCTACTGCGCGCGGGTTCCGGCGGGCGCATATCGAGCTTCGAGCTCGCCTATCGGCTGGGACAGCAGAGGATCGCTCTGCAGGTCGGCGTTGACATCGCCGGCGGCGTGCTGGCGGTCACGCTGACCGACATTCGCGACCTGAAGGCGCGCGAGACCCTGTTCCGCTCTCTTTTCGACGATAATCCGGTGCCGATGTTCGTGCGCAGCCAGTCGACCGGCATCTTTCTCAACGTCAACGAAGCGGCGTTGCGCCTCTATGGCTACAGTCGCGGCGAATTCCTGGACCGCAGCCTTGCCGAAATCCGCGTCGATTGCCCCACCAACCGCGAGAGGGACGGTCGCGAGCTGGTGCTCCGGCACCGCACCGCCGACGGCCGCGAGCTCGATGTGATCGAGTACACAAGCGAAACCCTCGTAGACCACCAGGTGGCAATACTATCGACAATCGTCGACATCACCGAGCGCAAGCGCGCCGAAGCCCATATCACTTACCTCGCTCATCATGATCCGCTGACGGGAGTGGTCAATCGAACAGTCTTCACGCGCGAGCTGGAGCGGGCGGCCGACGGCCTCGAGCAGAACGGACGGGGGTTCGGCGTGGTGCTGATCGACCTCGACAATTTCAAGACGGTCAACGACACTCTCGGACACGCGGCAGGCGACGCACTCCTCATAGAGGTGAGCGCCCGGCTAAGAGAACTGGTGCGCAAGACCGACGTTGTGGCCAGGCTGGGCGGCGACGAATTCGCGATCCTGGTGCCGGCGGTCGAATGCCGCTCCGACGTCGAGGAGCTCGGCCAGCGCATTATCCGCGATCTCACCACCATCCGGAAGGTCGACGGCGCCGAGATAGTGATCGGCGCGAGTATCGGCGCAGCGCTGGTACCGGACGACGCCACCGACATCGACAGCCTACTGAAATGCGCCGATCTCGCCCTGTACCGGGCGAAGCAATCGGACAAGGGTACCTTCCGCTGGTTCGAAGCCGGGATGGATATGCGCCAGCGCGAGCGGCGTGCGCTGGAGATAGAGCTGCGCGGCGCCGAAATCGACCGCGAGTTCGAGTTGCATTACCAGCCAATCATCCGGACGCAAACCGGAAAGCTCCGCGGGTTCGAGGCCCTGCTGCGCTGGCACAATCCGCGCCGCGGCATGGTGTCGCCCGCGGATTTCATCCCGATCGCCGAGGAAACCGGCATCCTCGACGAGCTCGGCCGCTGGGTGCTTGCGGTGGCTTGCCGGGAGGCGGCAACCTGGCCGCGCGAGCTGGTGCTGTCCGTCAACGTCTCGCCGGTACAGTTCCGCAAAGGCGACCTCGTCGGAGCGGTCGGACTGGCCCTGGCCGGCAGCGGGCTGGAGCCCCACCAATTGGAGATCGAGATCACCGAGTCGGTGCTGCTGTCGGCCAGCAGCACCAACCTCGCCATTCTCAAGCAGCTTCGCTCGCTCGGCGTGCGCATTGCACTCGACGATTTTGGCACCGGCTACTCCAGCCTGAGCTACCTCAGGCAGTTTCCGTTCAACCGCCTCAAGATCGACCGGTCATTCGTCCGCGAGATCGGCCGGTGTCCAGAGTCGCTCGCCATCGTCCGCGCCGTCATCGGCCTCGGCGCCAGCCTCGGCATCGATACCACGGCCGAAGGGGTGGAGACGGTCGCACAGCTGGAGGCATTGCGCGCCGAAAAATGCGGCGAGTTGCAAGGCTTCCTGTTCAGCCCGCCGGTTACCTCCGAGAGTGTCGCCGCCATCATCGGCAGGTATTTCGAAGAGACATCGCGCGTCGCGTAGCCGGTAACGACTCCAGTTCCCTTGCGAATTTCGGCTGTCTTCAGAGACCTGCTGCGTCTCATCCTTTGGCAGGGTTGCTACACGTCGTTCCGCTGTCGCGGATGCCTGCTTGAGAGCCGCGCCAGCTCTCGGAGACTTACTTGTCGAGTAAAGTTGCAGAATATCCCCCTGGCGCGCCGGCGAACAATTCTTTGTACCCGGTGGTGATTATCCAGTTCGCCCGGTCGAGGTGGCTTCGCACCACATTTCGGGCGCGTTCCGGCTCGCGTAGCGGATCGATGCCAAAGATCACCTGTGCCATCAACACTACGCTGGCCTCATCGGCGGATGCGTCCAGGAGCCTCATGTAGATCATGAAATGCTCTTTGCCGTAAGCCGTGAGGCTGTCCGACCAGGGACTTGTTCTTTGATTTCCGGGTTCATGACCAAGTCATGTCTTTCCGAGTTAGTGATATAGCGTGTGGTCCACGACAGCCTGGTGCCGCGCTTGCCGAGGATACCGTTTTGATTGTGACTGGCAAGGGGCTATTCAACCCATGATGGTAGGCGCGACAAACTGCGGTATGTCGTTGATTATCGTTAGCCGGGGCCTACGGTAGCGTGTGTCAGGTCCTGCATCGCATTGAGGGTGAGATTGTGGAAAGCAGCCAACAGGCTGTCGGCGCGATGGTCATGGAGCGCTCCGCCGCCAGAGCGCGTGCATGGCACTGCCGGGGCAATCATTGCTTTCGCAGCCGGGCATCACTATGGGGTGGAACTTCGCCGACTGCTGATCATGCCATAAGGAGCGTTCCATGACAGAAGAAGCCGACAACAACACAACTGATGCCCTCATCGAACTCACCGCCGATGTCGTCTCGGCATATGTCTCGAACAATCCAGTTCCGGTCGGCGATCTCCCGGCCCTAATCGGGCAGGTGCATGCAGCACTGAAGGGTACGGCCGGTGGCGTCGCGCCGGACAAGCCAGAAGCTCTCAAGCCTGCCGTGCCGATCAAGAAATCGGTCACGCCGGACTTCATCGTCTGCCTGGAGGACGGGAAGAAGTTCAAATCGCTGAAGCGCCACCTGTCGACCGACTACGGCCTGACGCCGGACGAATACCGCGCCAAATGGGGTCTGTCGGCGGACTATCCGATGGTCGCGCCAAACTATGCAGCCGCACGTTCGGCATTGGCCAAGACCATGGGTCTCGGCCGCAAACCCAAGGAAGCGGAAAAGCCAGAGCTGCGAAGCGGACCCGCAAGAACACCACAGCTGATTGATCGCCGATCCGTCGTTCGGCGCGTAGCAGCTGCCCACTACTGCTACGCCGAATATGAAAAGGCGGGAGAAGTCGTCGCCTTCCCATGCAAATCCGCCACGGCCACCCGCTTGAGCCAGGGTACAGTGCGCTTGTCGAGCGACCGTCGGCACATCCGTGAGTTGCGCAGCCCTTGTTTCGGGGGCTGCGAAGTCAGCCAGCATTGCTGAGATTGCCCGCCGAGGACTTGCCGGTGCGGCGATCCTGCTCGATCTCATAATTGATCTTCTGACCATCGGCGAGGGTCGAAAGCTTCGCACGCTCGACGGCGGAAACGTGGACAAGCACGCCCTGGCCGCCGCCATCAGGCTGGATGAAGCCGAAGCCCTTGCTTGGGGTGATACGTCGTTTGAGAAGGGCCGCTCCACCTCATCAGCTTTGGGCCGACTGGGCCAAGTCGGAAGGCAAGGCCCTTGGCCGTCCCTCGTCTCCGCGACAAACAAACAAAAGCAGGATGTACGCGTCGATCTCGCGACCCGGGATGAGTGTGTCGGCCGTCGCCAGGCAAAATTCGCGACCAGCCGGCAGCCGATCATGCGTGCAGATCGGCCCCATGCAAGTCGCGAGATTAGGACGGTTCTTCGCCTTGCAACTCGCAGACCGGCCGCTTCTCCAGGGTCTAGCCCTCAAATAGTATGGCGGCATAGTCCATCGCACCGTGCAGGACGTGGACGATAACAACCTGCTCGCCATTCACACGGTAGAAAATCAGGTAGTTTCCATGGACGCGGCGGCGGATTTCATGCCGTTCATAGCGAGGCACCAAAGGGAAAGCGTTTGGGGATGTTGCTATCGTTAGGCATTTCTGTTCCAGCTCATCCACGAATGACAAAGCTCGGAGCGGATTGTCCTTCGCGATGTGGTCGCCTATCTGCCGCAAATCCGCCTTGGCTTCGCTTGTAAAGCGGACTTTCATTCGGCCGAGCCCGGCAGCATGGCTTTGTAGCGTTCCCGCAATTCGCTGAAAACATCCTTGGCAGCATGGGTTCGCCCTGCGTCAGCATCGGCTATTCCACGCATGATTGATGCATCCAGTGCCGCCAGTTTCGTTTCTCGATCTTGAATCAGTCGCACGCCTTCCCGCAGAACCTCACTTTTCGAGCCGTAGCGGCCCGTTTCGACGAGTTGCTGAATGTAGCTTTCAAGCTGTTTGCCCAGATCAGCACTGATCATATGAATCTCCCTCGGTCACGGCATACCTGAGATAGGGCTTTTATCAACTATTATCAACATTCCTTACCCCTTCAATCACACTTGGGTACCCCAGAGTGACGAGCGAAATTGCCAGCCGACGGGACAGAGGCGAGCGTGCTCTTTGCGGCTCCATCCTGTTCAGGCCGCGGGGAAATGGCGAATAGAGCGAACGACGGGGCCGACGCGCAAGTGGGATCCGTAAGGCAGTGATTCAGGCGAAGGTGGTCCATCCAGGCCGGCCCGGCGAAATGTCTGGGTCTCATGGCAAGGTTCCGAAGATCGCGCTGCAGGCTCCGATGCCGGGCACCGACGCTGCTCTGCACCCGCCGCCGACATAAGGGACCGGCCTTCCGGTGCAGTGTCAACGAAGCGCAGCTCCGAAATCCTCAGCAACTGGCAAATTTGGATTACGCCGGCTTGCACGGCTCGGCCTGCGGTCTCACCCATGAAGCGCCGGTCTACACCTGCACCTTTCCGCTGCCCAATTTGCAAGGCAGCGATCCATTGCATCGCTGCGTTTGGGCTGGCCCGCACCTGTTCAAGCAGCAGGCCTATCGCACGGCGGCCAAGCCTCTTGCTGCGTGCCTCCGGGACGATGACGATCAAACGCAGCAGAACATTCTCGCCGTAAGCCTCCAATCCGGCGAGGCCGATCGTCTGGCCCTCGTCGGCGAAGCGAAAGAACGTGCGGCCGGGTTCGTCCAGATCGTCGATCGGCAAACCCGCCTTGCCAAGGACACCGCGCAGCTCCGCAAGGTCCGCGTTGACCGGCTCGACAATCATTGTGGCGTGCCCTCACCCGGTTAACCGCAAGCATAGGCATGATATTCATGCTGATGCGTCATCGTGCTTGGTTTGCGGGTGCCCCTGGGTTGAAGCGCATGGGCTTGCAGTGGGCGTAGATTTCGTCGACGGCATGGGGTAACGCGCGCCAGGCTTCCTTGAGCAGACTTTCCGGCGGCCTGGTGAAGGTCGATGCAAGCATGTCGGTCAATTCGGGCTTGGTCGAGCGCATCAGGATGGCAAGGAGCGGTTCGCCGGTTCTTTTTTCTGCAAACAGCGGTGCCCATTGCTCATGGTTCAGGTTTATCGCCCCGAAGAATCCATCTGCCCAGTCGCCGGCGAGGACCTCATCGTCGTCCGTCCGCATGTAAATCGGGGTATAGGCACCAGGTCTCGTGAGCTGGTGGGCTATCCGGTTGTAATGATCAACGATGGTACCGATCACGGCCTGTGTCTTGTTGCCGATCAATGCCCACCGCTCGTGATCGCCGACAACATGCCACATCCAGTCATTGGGCAGCAGGAAGACCGGCCCCGCGGCGAGCCCCGTAAGGAAACCGTTCAACATTGACACGCCCCCGCAATGCGGCGGCGGCTTGGCCGTGTCGAACCAGACCTCCAGGTCTTCAAGTGTCATTATCGGTGCGCGCCGGGGCTGTTTCACGCTGCTCTCGACAAGGGTTTGCCTTCCGTCTCCCTTTGCGTTTTCCAGTTCCAGGCCAAAAGCTGGCCAAGCTCGTGGCTTTTTACCCCCTGGAGACGATCTTCTCAAGAACGTCACTCAGCCATGTGTAGGGATCAAGGCCATTGAGCCGGGCCGTTTGAAGAAGAGATGCGAGCACCGCCCAACTTTCTGGTCCCCTGGCCATTCTGCGCTGCGAGTTGAAGAAGCGCGGTAGTGGCAGGCACGGCGACCGCGAGCCGGTCGGTGGCGCTGTGTCGCCGGGCGGCACGTTTCTCGTCGACGAGCGCCTGGATATGGGTGGCATCCTCCACCTGAGCCCCCTTGTCGTAGCTGCGAACGTGGCAGGCAACGACCTGAGCTCCATCGAGGATGCGCACCTCCTTTGGCGTGGCCATTCCCTGCATTCCGCCGTCATCGGGCTGAACCGGCTGCTCCAGCACTACGGAGCCCGCGAACTGCAGGCCGGGATCCTCGAGGTCCTGGCGCTTTAAGGACCATCGCCTCATCCGAATGCTGTCCAACTGATCCTCGAGCGCCAGCGCGAACGGCGACGTCAACCGCCGCTGCTGCATGTCGCCCTTCCTCAGCATGTTCAGGACAAGGATAGTCCTGTCCGGCCCGCCCGTCTCGACCTCTATGACCAGCTCAAGGAAGCTTCCGATGACAAGTCATAATCCTCACGACGGCCTCAACCGTGCCGCGCGTCTACACCTGCACGGGCTTGTTGCGCACTGGCAGGAGGCCACCGAAGCCGGCTGGGCGCTGACACTTCTGGACTGGGATTGGACGCCTAGGACAAGCTATCGCAACTAGCTTTCGAGAAGCTGACCGGTCAGGAAAACCCCGCGTCCACAGGCCTCCGTTTTCTAATACGCCCGCTCGGGCCAAGGTCGGAATAGCGCGCTTGATCTGGACAGAGCCTTCGACCAAGCCTCGCCGCGGGAACCTGCTCACGGCAACAAATTCGTCGAGAATGCGCGCCTTTTCAGCTAGCGGTTTCGCTACTGCGGGGCACACCACCTGTCGGGGCGTGATCTTTCCCGCTGTTGCTGTTGGAAATGGCACGTTCTTGAAGCGCGACGATCTGCGCCAGCAACTGGCGCTGCGCAGCCATTCCCGACTGCTGCTCAGAAGTTCGTCGCACCCCGTTTTCGGACGAGCCGGCTATGCCCGGCGGCTGCACTTCGGTTTCTTCGATCTTGTTGTCAGGCTGGTACAGATTTTGCCCCAACGGCCGGGATTTTAGCTCCTCGGTGCTGCGCTGTTGCACATGATCGAGATCGTCTTTTGGGGCAAACTCGCCTGCTTCCTCGGGATCCACACGACGGGCATAGCTATCATCCTGCAAAGAGATTCCGCCGTTGCCTTGTGCGGTCACTGCTGGCGGATGGGGAGTGCCAGGCGCAGTCTCGGCGGCCGGATTTGGTAGTTTGGCAGTTACGGGGAGAGTCGTCATCTCCGCGATGAGCGGGATCGGGTCTGGTTCGGGCAATTTACCCGCCTGACTGTCGAAAATGCGCTTCAGGTGACGGTCACAATAATACTTCACCTTATCCAGCTGGAGCGGGGGCTGTCCCTTAATCAGCACAATTTGCTTGTCGTCCTCGATTAATCGCACCTGCTCGGGTCGCAAGAGGGGTGCTCCTTGGTCGGACATATGAATATTAGGGTTTAACCATTCCCTCGGGTTGAAAGACTTCGACTTTTGGTGAAAAGTATATTCACCGATAGCTTTTGAGATGTATTGGGGCGTTTCGTCGTCGGCTGTCGCCATGAACACCTGCACACCGGTGTTGGAGAGGAAATTTTCCTTACCAGGCTGCTCATAGGCGCCGGTCAGAGCCGACAGGCTCTGGATGATGAACATGAAGCGGCCTTTATAACCTGCAATTGTGGTGACTGCGGTTTCAATTGCTTCGAGCCTGCCGAGATGCTTGAATTCATCGAGGAGGAACAGGACCTCAAAAACCTCGTCCTTTTTCGGCAGAGTGCGTTGCAAGATCGCTACAGTTTGCTGGAAGAATAGCCGCACGAGAGGTGCGATCACTTCCAAGTCATTGGGGCTGACGCACAGATATATTGTCGTTGGGTCCCGGCGCAAGTTGCCAATGGAGAAATCCGATCTCGATGTGGCATTCTTGATCAGCGGGTCGGCCCAAAGGTTCAGCCCGCCATCGCTCAAAACGGAGGTGTATGAGGTGAGGAGTTTGGTGTCGTTGCCGGCCATGTTATCGAATATGCGCGTCACCTCCGGGATTTTACTTTGTTCTGCGAGTTGCGCGAATAGCTTGTATTTCTCACCTGGCTGCGAAAACAAATCATACACAGCGCCGATGGTTGGTGTGCCTCGCTCGATACAGGCCAGAACACCGGCAACAAAAAGGTCTCGTGCGCCCTCGATGAATCCTTCCGCCCCCTTACCCTTGGGCGCAATCAGATTGACCGCCAATCGTCGGGTTTCGGAAAAGCGGCGCTCCGGCGGCGTAGCGACAATGTCGAGCACTGGATTATAGCAATGAGTGCGCCCCTCCCTGTCGAGTGGCGAGAATTTGAGGACACGATCGCCGCGCTTCAACCTCGCCCTCGACGTCAGTTCGAAGAGTTCGCCCTTGACGTCAAGCGCAAGTACTGAGCCATCGAAGGTTAGAAGCGTTGGAATGACAACGCCAACGCCCTTGCCGGCTCGGGTGGGCGCAACGACCAGACTGTGCGGTTGCTCGCCATTGGTGAGATATTGTCCAAAACCGCGCGGGCCGGTCGTTTTGCCGAATATCGGACCAGTGATGCGCCGGTAAGGCTTGATGAACCCTTTTTGGCGCATTTCGCGAAACTGCGCCCATCTTGCGGTTCCGAAGTGTTTGGCGCGAAGCATGAGTACGGCGAGGGTGACCATGATGATCACCGCAGTCATGCCGACAATAATCAAGCCGGTGTAGAAGGTCGCACTGGCATAGCCGAGATAGAAGGGGGTTTCATACCAGAACGCCAGTAGGTCGAACTCGCGGAGTCCCCGGACGCTGAGGCCGGCCTTTAGGCTAACATACACACTGGCGAAGATTAGCCCGAGCGGCAATGACAGCGCAAGGCCGAACAACAATGTGGTGAACTTCAAATTTGTGCCTGGCATCGTCCTGCGCTCTCTGGCAATATTCAGCGTTCGTAGTCCCGGTCGGGGGAGCCTGCACGGCTCCTACGAAGGCGCCGCGCTTCAATGGCGTTGGGGTTTTCAGGTTCAAGCTCGCTCCGGTGTGGTCGGCGCTGCGCCTCGACACTGGCCTCACCCTGTTCGCCTTGCTCCGCATTTGGCCCCTGCCCATTTAATGGGT
>NZ_JBSKBP010000040.1:40846-43906 GCF_053714275.1 Mesorhizobium sp. Arg314
GGTCGCCTTGCCCTTCAGGACCAAGATCAGCGGTCATACGAGCGTCGTTGTCGTAATCGTCGCGAGGTCCCGCTCCGGCGTTGCTCATGGATCTTTGCCCTGCGCCATCAGTGGGGCCTGGTCCTGCAGCGCCTGGTAGCGCGCCGTTGTCGCCAAGGTTTGGCGGTTCGGGTGTTCCTCTGGGAGTGACGGGAATGTCAGGCTCTGGTTGCGGGTGAATGGCAATGGTTTCTCCAGCTCTCTGTCTGCGTCGGAATTCCGCATAGGTAATCGGGCGCTCCATGATGCCCCGCTCGGCACGCGAGGTTGCCTCCAATTCGATACCATTGTCGTAGGCGGCATCGACAAGCGAGGCGCGCATGTTGTCGTAGTTGAAATGCGGGTGGCGACGCGAGATTTTTAGCCAATGGCCTTCCAGAGCCCGACGATTCACCACCACATGCAGGTGTGGGTGCTCCCGGTCGACGTGAAAAGCGGAAATATAGTCGAACCTACTGCCGCTACGCCCCGAACCGAACATGTGTTCCACCCATGCTCGACCGGCACTGAACGCGCTATTGCGATCGGTGGCGCGCGGAAAGCTCACGATGATATGCGTGGTCAGGTCCTGATTGCTTTCTGCGTCTGGTTGACCGAGTACATAGTTACCTGTCTGCTCGGCCCAACTGCGTGCCGTCTCATCGAGCTGATGATACGGTAGCATGACGCCTTGGTGACGCTCGGAACGCTGGAGATCTACTGCGCCGTTGCGCGACAGGTAATGCAGCTGATCCCGGATCTGCCGTACCGTACGAGCGCCGCCTCGAGGCACAATTCTTATTACTGCTTGCGGGCGAGAGCGCGGCGGCCTCGGAGCTACAGTTCTTCTGACCGATTGCGGGCGGGGCACCCGGCTCACCTAGCAACGCTGTTCTCAGAGCATTGTGTCACCACGGCTTCCTGTAACAGCCGTCTACCGTCCTGCCGGCGCCGCGATATATTCAATATTTCCCGAAGCAAGGCGTCGAGCACGGCGAATTCCTGACCAAACTTCTGCCTATGCCTCTCGAATCGCTCTATGTTCACGCTGCCTTCTTGGCTTGCGATTCGGTGCAAGACTCGGAGTGCCTCGGCAATCTGACCGATGCTGTCGGTAATGTCCTGAAGGTTGCAGCGGGTCTTGGTATCAATTTCCAGAAAGCCGGCTATGCGACGTATTGCGATGCGGAGTGCTAAATTGTTCGTGAGCCCGAATGCGCGGGACTGCTCGGAGAAACATTCGAATTCGGCCGAACGTAAGCGCACACTGACTATCTTGTAGCCGCTGGAGTCGGCAAAGGCGGCGCGCCGCCTTTTGCGTGCACGAGCGTCATCGAACAAACCGGGAATTGTTTCAGCCACTACGTCTCAGTCCCTTTGGTCGATGCAGATTGTTACAAACGTTCCAAATGAATGACGAACATGCAGCAACATAATCGCATTAAGGTGGGAAATCATAACAAATTATGGTTACAATTGTAGCATAATATTCCTAGATAATCTGGCTGCCTATATTGACACTGTTCATTTTGTGTTTTCCCTTGCTATGCAATGTACATTTGTTAAAAGGCAGGGGAGATTGCCTCGTGAAGCTCATCACTTGCTGCTCATTCAAGGGCGGGGCGGGCAAAACCACGGCGCTAATGGGTCTATGTTCCTCGTTTGCCTTCAAACAAAAGAAGGTTGCGTTGTTTGAGGCTGACGAAAACCGCCCCCTTACCAAGTGGAAAGAAAATGCGCTTCGCAACGACGCTTGGGACCGGCGATGCGAAGTATTCGTGGCCGATGAGGTGCCACTACTGGAAAATGCATATGAACAGGCGGAAATTAGCGGCTTCGACTATGCGCTGGCTGACACCCCCGGCGGTTCAAGCGAACTGAACAACACTATTATCGCCAGCTCAGATTTTCTGCTGGTGCCGACTATGCTAACACCTCTTGACATCGATGAGGCACTCGCAACTTACCGTTACATCGTTGAGCTTTTACTGGCAGAAGGACTGCAAACGCAAACCGCCATTCTCCGCCAACGAGTGCCTATCGGCAGACTAACGGTCTCTCAACAGGCAGCATATGAAATGCTGAGCCTTCTGCCCCTGTTCGACACATCCATGCATGACCGTGACGCCTTTGCGGCGATGAAAGAGCGTGGCATGTTGCATATTACAGTCGCTAATATGACTCACAACCCCGCAACGCGGCTGATGTTACGTAACAACCAGCGCGCCTTTGATGAACTTGCTGCCATTGGGGCTTTAGTCGAGAACGTATTGGAGGGTTGATATGGGTATCTCCAGGCCGACTATTTCGGTGAAGAAAGTTCGCCAACTTGCTGCAATGCGATTGGAGCGTTCGCCCGTAGTAAGTACGCCAGCCTTCTCAAACCCTTCAGAAGCGACGGCACCGACTGAGCTGGCCGGCCTTTCGACGAGCGTCACCGTAGCACCTCCCCGGGCTTTGCCCGCTAGAAAAACCGTGGGCCTTTCGAAGGAAAGCTACCAGGCAGATCCCAAGGTACAGGTGTTTCTGTCGGCAGCGCTTCCAGCACGCGGCATCTCCGCCAGCTTTGACATGTTGACGGGGCAATATCGCCCGGCCAAGGTGCTGCAGATGATCCTGCGGCGCGCGTTGGATGACTATGAATTGCTAGTATCTGACGGCGCGTTCACCAAAATCACGCCGGTCTATTCCGTAGCGGAGCCGCCGGTCTTCGTAGCGACGTCGCGCATGATGCCCCGACGGTTGGTCGACATGGCTCTTGCTCACCTTGATCCCTTTGGGGTCGAAAGTGCGCGTACGTTCGGACGCAAGCTTGCAACCTCGGCGCTTGTCATTTTCTTCGAAAATGAGAAGAAAGTCTTCCCTGAAGCAGGCCGGTTCAGGCTGGATTGACGTCGCGGTTGCGGCAAAGAATGGCAAGAATTAATGCGGCAAGAGCCTCAAGCATCGGAAAAGAGAGCCAAGGGGCACCGGTACATTATTGGGACACGGATATACGGTAGGCATGGCAATCATGCCTGATTGCCGCGCAGGGGCAGATAT
>NZ_JBSKBP010000041.1:0-43178 GCF_053714275.1 Mesorhizobium sp. Arg314
GCTGCACGCTGATAACCGCGGTGAGGGCGGCGTGCTGTCTTTGATGGCGCTGGCGCACGGCAGTTTCCCGAAGCGCTCCGCATTGATCCTGGCAATAGGCATCGTCGGTGCTTCGCTGTTTTTCGGCGACGCCGTCATCACGCCGGCGATTTCGGTGTTGTCAGCGGTGGAAGGCATGAATGTCGTCACGCCCGCCTTCCAGCCCTATGTCGTGCCGCTGACACTGGTCGTTCTCGCCATACTGTTCGCGGCGCAGCGCTTCGGGACGGGCGGCGTCGGACTGGTGTTCGGCCCGGTGACCGCTGTCTGGTTCCTGGCTATCGGCTTCTCCGGTCTCAACCACATCATCGCCGATCCTGAAATCCTGTGGGCGGTCAGCCCGCACTACATGGTTGCCTTCCTGATACATTCGCCAGACGTCGCCTTCGTCACCGTCGGCGCAGTCTTTCTGGCCGTCACCGGCGCCGAGGCGCTCTACGCCGATCTCGGCCATTTCGGCCGCAAGCCGATGGTGCTCGCCTGGCTGGCGATCGTGTTCCCCTGTCTGTTGCTGAACTACGCCGGGCAGGGCGCTTTCATCCTGGCGAATGGCGGCATCGTCGGCCATCCCTTCTTCGAGATGAACCAGGGATGGACGCTGATCCCGATGGTGGTGCTGGGGACGGCGGCAACCGTGATCGCCAGCCAGGCGGTGATTTCGGGTACCTATTCGCTGACCAGGCAGGCGGTGCAGCTCAACATGCTGCCGCGGCTCGAAATCCTGCATACGTCGGAACGGCAGTCCGGCCAGATTTACATGCCGCGCGTCAACCTCTTGCTGGCGCTGGTGGTGATGCTGCTGGTCGTCGGTTTCGGCGGATCCAGCAAACTGGCCTCTGCCTACGGTATTTCGGTAACCGGCAACATGCTGGTGACGACAGTACTCCTGTATGTGATCATGACCCGCATCTGGAAATGGCCGGCCTGGCTGACTCTCAGCCTGACGGCGTTGTTTGGCTTCATCGATGTCGGCTTCTTTGCCTCCAACATCGTCAAGGTATTCGAAGGCGGCTGGGCCTCGCTGGCGGTGGCGTTCACCATCGTGATGGCGATGTGGACCTGGGTAAGGGGCAGCCGCTACCTGTTCGACAAGACGCGCCGCAACGAGATCCCGCTCGATTTCCTTGCCGGCAACCTGTTGAAGAAGAAGCCGCAACTGGTGTCGGGCACGGCGGTGTTCCTGACCAGCGATCCGCTGAGCGCGCCGACGGCGCTGATGCACAGCCTGAAGCACTACAAGGTGCTGCACGAAAAGAACGTCATCCTGTCGGTGGTGACGGCGCCGCAGCCGGTCGTGCCCGACAGCGAGCGCGTGAAGCTGGAGCCGGTCAACGAGCTGTTCATGCGCGTGACGCTGACCTTCGGCTATATGGAGCAGCCCAACATCCCGCGCGCTCTGGCGATCTGCCGCAAGCAGGGCTGGAAATTCGACATCATGACGACGTCCTTCTTCCTGTCGCGCCGTTCGCTGAAAGCCTCGCCCAATTCCGGCATGCCGATCTGGCAGGACCGGCTGTTCATCGGCCTGGCGAAGACGGCGGCGGACGCGACGGAATATTTTCAGATTCCGACCGGACGCGTGGTCGAGATCGGGACGCAGGTGGTTATCTAGCCCTCGCTTAGTCGCCAGACCATGTCCTTGCCGGGCAGTTGCATTAGGTCGCAACTCACAACTGAGGTCGTTCGCTTCACTAGCTCTGATTCCAAGGCGGGAGGTCTCACGCTGTTGGGCTGGTCACCGCGCTGGGGCTAGGCCAGTCCGTTATTCTGGCGCCGCCATAACTGGCGATTTCAGTCTTGGACTTGTCCAGTGTAGGATGACATCTTCTCGAAGGGTTCGCCGGGGACCGTGCTTGAACCCGCTCATCAGTGGTAGTCCTCCAAGTCAATGGCTGTCACGTCTTCACTTCCGAAGGTGACGCATCAGTTGCCTGCTACGCGAACCGAGTAGCGACCTTTTTCTCAGTCCGTCAGGTTATGGAAAGACAGGCATGGAACATTCATGCCTTTAGTTAGGGCGCTCGGCATCATCTGCGGAGGATACGCCCAACGCGCTGGTCGTCTTGGACGCTCAAACCCGCGGACAGCCGGCTGCCGAAGGACGTGATCATGGATTTTTGTAAGGCGCTACCTGACACCAGTCAGTGGAAATGTAAGGCCGCGGCATACACTGCGGCCTCGTCCCCGAGGGCGTTGCATTGGTGGGCGTCGAAGAAGGCTTCATTGCCTCCTCATCTTCTAAAAGGGAAACCAGTGACCGAACTCGTGTGTGCTTACACCAAGCGGGATCAAATCTATCCCGGCTACGTCAAGGTGAGCCGCGAGAATGACGGCACTGTTGCCGCCATCGTTCGTGGCGACCCGGTGACGTACGCCGACCGCCACTTCTACTACATTTGCGGGTACGCTGCGGAGAAAGGCCAGCACGGACGGTGTGCCCCGGCGAACACTGCAACAATCACCGCAACCTGGCTCCGCAAAAGGGCGCCCTGCAGCACCGCACCCGCTGCCGTGCTCACTGACGTTCGAAGGCAACACTGTCACCGTTCGGCCCACCCCCGACGGGTGGGCCGGCGGCAGTCTCACGCTCGGCGTCACTGAATCCGTCGTTCACGGCCTCATCGACGATGCGAAGTGCGTGGGGCGGATTTCTAACGACATGGACCAATCTTTGCACGTCTCTCTAAACTCTGATGGTAATAATTTTGATATTCTGGGGAACATTTTCATGACAAGTCTACTCGCATTCGTGTCTTCTAACCCGACCATCCTGGTGATCGCCACCGGCGTAATTGGCGCCGCCGCGGCATGGATGCATGGACGCGTTACCGGTGCAAAGGCTGAACGGCGCAATCAAATCGCGGCGGGCATCAAGGCCAGAACCGAAGGCGAGCAGAACGATGAAGCCGAGGCCGGCCGCGCACGGGACGCTAATAGGGAGGGACTAGCCATACGGCCAAAGCAATAGCCCTGACGGGTCCTCTCCCGCTCGCCGCCACGCCGGGCGGCAAATTCTGCGGTGTGGAACATCCGATCCGGCCGACAAAAGTCGAAGTCGCAAGCCTGTCTGATACGACGGTCGGGGCAATCCTCGGGAAGCAGTCGATTCCGCGTATTCGAGTGTCGCTAACTGCTTTCGCGGGCTGCTTCAAATTTTTCGCTAAGAACGAATCGGGGGTCGCAGATCGCAACTCTTTCTACGTCTGGCTACTATGAGTTGCCGCGATGAAGCCTTTCCTGTTGCGCTCCCTGTGTGGGTACGCTCTTCATTCGCTCCCGAAATTTTGAATCGGGAATAATGATGCCAGCGACAAAAATATTGTGGGGTCAGATCGTGGCTGTTTTGACCATCGTGCTTACGGCCATCTGGGGAGCAACCCAATGGACGGCCTGGCGACTAGGCTTTCAGGAGCAACTTGGTTCGCCATTGGTCGAACTCGTCGGCCAACCGATCTATCCGCCACCGGCATTTTTCTGGTGGTGGTTTTTCTACGACGCCTATGCACCGACGGTCTTTGTTGAAGGCGCAGTGATCGCGGTAAGCGGCAGTTTCATCGCGATTGTTGTCGCTATCGGCATGTCACTATGGCGAGCGCAGGAGGCCAAATACGTGGCAACCTATGGCTCGGCACGCTGGGCTGCGCGAAAGGAGATCGAAGCCCAAGGCTTGCTCGGCGCCAATGGCGTGATTCTCGGCAAGCTTGATTTCGACTACCTTCGCCACGACGGTCCGGAACATGTCTTGTGCTTCGCGCCGACCCGAAGCGGCAAGGGCGTCGGCCTCGTCGTGCCATCCCTGTTGACTTGGCCGGGAAGCGCAATCGTCCACGACATCAAGGGTGAAAATTGGGAACTAACAGCAGGCTGGCGAGCACGTTTCGGCCGTGTGCTGCTGTTCGACCCAACCAATGCTGCGTCAGCCGCGTACAACCCGCTGATGGAAGTCCGTCGCGGCGCGTGGGAGGTCCGGGACGTCCAAAACGTCGCCGACGTGCTGGTCGACCCAGAAGGATCGCTGGAACGCAGAAATCACTGGGAAAAGACAAGCCACGCGCTGCTGGTCGGCGCGATCCTGCATGTCCTCTACGCCGAGCATGACAAGACGCTCGCTGGTGTTGCCAAGTTCCTCTCCGACCCGCAGCGGCCGATTGAGACGACATTGCGAACCATGATGCTGACCAAGCACCTAGGCAATGCCGGTCCACACCCGGTCGTCGCATCGGCGGCACGTGAACTGCTCAACAAATCGGAGAATGAGCGCTCTGGCGTGCTGTCGACCGCGATGAGTTTCCTCGGGCTTTACCGCGATCCGGTTGTGGCCCAGGTGACGTCCCGGTCCGATTGGCGCATTGCCGATCTGGTCGAGAACGCGCAACCCATGACGCTCTATCTGGTCGTACCGCCATCGGACATCAGCCGCACCAAGCCGCTCGTCCGGCTTATCCTGAATCAGATCGGCCGCAGGCTAACGGAGGATCTCCATGCAAAGGATCGCCGGCATCGATTGCTTCTGATGCTCGATGAATTTCCGGCGCTTGGCCGGCTTGATTTCTTCGAGTCGGCGCTCGCCTTCATGGCCGGTTATGGCATCAAGTCGTTCCTTATTGCCCAGTCCCTCAATCAGATCGAAAAGGCCTACGGACCGAACAATTCTATCCTCGACAACTGCCATGTGCGTGTGAGTTTCGCGACCAACGACGAGCGGACTGCCAAGCGCGTCTCCGACTCTCTGGGAACGGCAACCGAAATGCGGGCGATGAAGAACTATGCCGGGCATCGTCTGTCGCCTTGGCTTGGGCATCTCATGGTCTCGCGACAGGAGACGGCCCGCGCACTCATGACGCCCGGCGAGATCATGCAATTACCCCCGACCGATGCCATTGTGATGGTCTCTGGATTGTCTCCGATCCGGGCGAAGAAGGCGCGCTATTTCGCAGATGCGCGGCTTGCCGAGCGCGTGCTGCCTCCGCCCAAGCCCGCAACCACCGACGCACTGTTGCGCCCAGATAATTGGACTGGATTGTCGGTTGCTACGGTGCGGTCCGCGCAAGGAGAGCCTGCATTGGACGCTTCTCAGGACAGCGACCCTGACAATGGGGGTATCCGCCGCGAGCCCGAATTGCCCGAGCATGAGGATATCGCGCCGGATCGCACGCTGGCGCGCAGTGATGAATTCGACCTTGATCGCGACGAATCCGATGATGAGGCCGCCCGTCGGCGTTCGGTCGACCAGACGATGCGGCGCACCGCGCGGCAGGCCGCACTCGATCCCAAAGACGGAATCGAACTTTGACCCGATGAAGAAGCGCCGTCTGTCAGCCTATCTGGAACCGGAGGTCATGAATGCGCTTGCCGACTGCGCCGCCAGGAGGGATGTCTCCCTGTCGCTGATCGCCGAGGCAGCCATCGCCTCTTTTCTGTCTCCGGATTCTGAGGAGCGTAAAGAGGCGGCAATCACAAGTCGGCTCGACCAGATCGACCGACGCGTTCAGCGCGTCGAACGCGACCTCGGTATCTCAATCGAGACGCTGGCGTTATTCGTGCGCTTCTGGCTCACATCAACCCCGGCCTTACCTGACTCCGCTCAGCCTGAAGCGCGCGCGAAAGGCCGGCAGCGCTATGACGCTTTCGTCGATGCGCTCGGGCGCAGGTTGAGCAAGGGACCAAAGCTCAGGCAAGAAATTGCCGACGACATTGCGCCTCCATCAACCTCGGACACGGCTGAGTCGCACACGGGATAGGGAAGCCAAGGCGGTCGGCCAGCTCATCCGCACCGCATTTTGCAAGTCTCTGCATGTCGCGTTGCTGCCTGCCGATTTCGTTGTTGCCAGGCACACATTCCTGCTTCTTCTAATCATCCCCGTTAGCGGTGCGAAACAAATCGCCCGAGAAAATGGGGATCATCGTGGCAGACTATCAAAATGCCGGCAGGCAGGCGGTCTCGCGAGGAGCGCGCATGCTGCGCACCGCGCTCGGCCCCGCCATTGCGGGCTTCCTGGAAGATCCCTCAATCGTGGAGGTGATGCTGAATCCAGACGGCCGCCTGTGGGTCGACCGGTTAAAAGAAGGCCTATCTCCCGCCGATGAGATGTTGATCCCGGCAGATGGCGAGCGGATCATCCGGCTCGTTGCGCATCATGTCGGCGCCGAGGTGCATTCAGGCGCTCCGCGCCTCTCAGCCGAGCTGCCTGAAACGGGTGAACGGTTTGAAGGCCTGTTGCCACCCGTTGTGGCAGCCCCCACTTTTGCCATCCGCAAGCCAGCCGTCGCCGTGTTCACGCTCCAGGACTATGTTGGCGGCGGCGTGATGACGGGTGCGCAGGCAGATGTGCTGCGGCTCGCCATTGAAAAGCGTAAGAATGTATTGGTCGCGGGTGGAACTTCGACCGGCAAGACGACGCTGGTCAACGCGCTGCTGGCAGAGGTGGCGAAGACCTCCGATCGCATCGTGCTGATCGAGGATACGCGCGAGCTGCAGTGTGTTGCGCCCAATCTTGTGGCCCTGCGGACCAAGGAGGGCGTCACCTCGCTCTCCGATCTCGTTAAGTCGTCGCTGCGGCTTCGCCCCGACCGCATCCCGATCGGTGAGGTGCGTGGAGCGGAAGCTCTCGAACTCCTGAAAGCCTGGGGTACCGGCCATCCCGGTGGCATCGGTACCATCCATGCAAGCACTGCACTCGGCGCGCTGTTCCGACTTGAACAACTGGTGCAGGAAGCCGTTGTCACGGTTCCTCGCGCTCTGATCGCCGAGACGATTGATCTCGTCGCTGTGCTCGCAGGACGTGGTGCAGCCCGTCGCCTCGTCGAGATCGCGCTCGTTGACGGGCTCGATCCCGTCACCGGCGACTACCGCATGCTCGAAGCCAAAACCCAGACCAATCTAACCGTAAGTCCCGAGTCCTCTATGGAGCTGCAGAATGAACCAGATCCGCTTCACTTCATCGTCTATCCCTAAGCTTTGCGCGGCCCTCCCGCGCGCCGCCACTGCTACCGCGATCGGGGCCATGATGATTGTCCCTGCTCATGCGGCAGGTTCTTCCATGCCCTGGGAGCAGCCGCTTCAACAAATACTCGAATCGATCGAGGGACCCGTGGCCAAGATCGTGGCCGTGATCATCATCATCGTCACCGGCCTGTCGCTCGCCTTCGGCGACACCTCCGGAGGCTTTCGCCGGCTGATCCAGATCGTCTTCGGACTGTCGATCGCCTTCGCGGCGAGCTCGTTCTTCCTGTCGTTTTTCTCGTTCGGCGGTGGAGCGCTGATCTGATGGAAGAGGATGTCCGTGGCTTCTTTGCACCTGTCCACCGGGCGCTCACCGAACCGATTCTGCTCGGTGGCGCACCGCGCGCGGTGGCTATCGCCAACGGAACGCTCGCCGGCGCAGTTGGCCTTGGATTGCGTCTTTGGTTCGCCGGCATCGTCATCTGGGCCCTCGGTCATTTCGCTGCCGTGCTGGCCGCGAAGCGCGACGCCCAGTTCGTCGACGTGGTGCGCCGGCACCTGCGCTATCCCACCCATTTCGGTTGCTGAGAGGTCTTTCTCAATGATGAACCTCACCGAATACCGCAAACGCTGGCAAAACCTCGCCGACTATCTGCCCTGGGCTGCATTGGTGGCCCCCGGGATCGTGCTCAACAAGGACGGCTCGTTCCAGCGAACCGCGCGCTTTCGCGGCCCCGATCTCGACAGTGTAACGCCGGCCGAACTCGTCGGCACGACGGCACGCCTCAACAATGCGCTCCGCCGTCTCGGCTCCGGCTGGGCAATCTTCGTCGAAGCCGTCCGGCTTCCAGCGCAGCACTATCCGGAAGGTCTTTTCCCCGACGGCGCCTCGGCGTTGGTCGATCTCGAGCGCCGCGAGCAGTTCGAGGGTGATGCCGAAAGTGGATCGCCTCAGTGGGGTGATCGCGAGCCGCATCCCGAGCTCTTCGAGAGCAGGTATTTTCTTACCTTTGTCTGGCTGCCACCGGCCGAGGACGCATCGCGGATGGAGAGCTGGCTCTACGAAGGCCGCGAAAAAAGCGGCGTCGATCCTTGGGAGCTTTTGAAGAGTTTTGTCGGCCGCACCGACCGTGTGCTCAACCTGATCGAAGGTTTCGTTCCCGAAGTCGACTGGCTCGATGACACCGAGACGCTGACTTACCTGCACTCGACGATTTCGACCAGACGCCATCGCGTCCGCGTTCCTGAGACACCGATGCATCTCGATGCATTGCTGGTCGATCAGCCATTCGCCGGCGGGCTGGAGCCGAGGCTCGGCGGATCCCACCTGCGCATGCTCACAATCATCGGCTTCCCGACCGCGACCTTTCCTGGGATTCTCGATGAACTCAATCGTCTTGCATTCCCCTACCGCTGGTCGACGCGGGCAATCATGCTCGACAAGACCGACGCGACTCGCCTGCTGACAAAAATCCGCCGTCAGTGGTTCGCCAAAAGGAAGTCCGTCGCGGCGATCCTCAAAGAGGTGATGACCAATGAGGCATCGGTCCTCGTCGACACGGACGCGGCCAACAAGGCAGCCGACGCGGATGCCGCACTTCAGGAACTCGGCTCTGACCAGATCGGCGAGGCCTACGTCACTGCGACGGTGACGGTGTGGGATCTCGATCCATCGATTGCCGACGAAAAGCTGCGGCTGGTTGAAAAGAACATTCAGTCACGCGACTTCACCTGCCTCGCCGAAGGCGTCAACGCCGTCGAGGCCTGGCTGGGCAGTGTCCCCGGTCACGTGTATGCCAATGTCCGCCAGCCGCCGCTGTCGACGCTAAACCTCGCCCATATGATCCCGCTTTCCGCGGTCTGGGCAGGTCCGGCAATTGACGAGCATTTTGGCGCGCCGCCATTGTTCTTCGCCAGGACGGAAGGCTCAACGCCGTTCCGGTTCAGCCTTCATGTCGGCGACGTCGGCCACACGCTTGTTGTCGGCCCCACCGGAGCTGGCAAGTCAGTGCTGCTGGCGCTGATGGCGCTGCAGTTTCGGCGCTATCCAGACAACCAGGTCTTTGCATTTGATTTCGGCGGATCGATCCGCGCGGCCGTGCTTGCCATGGGCGGCGACTGGCAGAATCTCGGTGGCAATCCGTCGGGCGATCCGCTTGCTCTGCTCTCACTGGCTGATCTGTCCGGAGACGTCGGCGATGTTTGTCTGCAACCCTTGGCCGGCATTCATCACACGCCTGAACGGGCCTGGGCGGCTGACTGGCTCGTCGACATTCTCCTGCGCGAGGGCGTGCCCGTCACGCCGGAAGTCAAGGAGCATCTCTGGTCGGCTCTGACGTCTTTGGCCTCAGCACCGGCCCAAGAGCGGACGCTAACCGGCCTCTCGGTTCTGCTTCAGTCGACGCCACTTAAGCAGGCGCTGCGGCCATACTGTATCGGCGGTCCTTACGGCCGATTGCTCGATGCCGAACATGAGCGTCTCAGTGAGGCATCGGTTCAGGCCTTCGAGACCGAAGGGCTGATCGGCACCGGTGCGGCACCGGCAGTGCTTGCCTACCTCTTCCATCGCGTGGAGCAGAGGATGGACGGCCGGCCGACGCTTCTGATCATCGACGAGGGCTGGCTTGCGCTCGACGATGGCGGCTTCGCCGAACAGCTGCGCGAATGGCTGAAAACCCTGCGCAAGAAAAATGCTTCCGTCATCTTCGCCACGCAGTCACTTTCCGACATCGACGGCAGCAAAATAGCGCCGGCCATCGTCGAGAGCTGTCCCACGAGGCTCTTCCTGCCGAACGAGCGCGCCATCGAGCCCCAGATCACGGATATCTATCGGCGCTTTGGACTGAACGACCGTCAGATCGAGATCGTCGCCCGGGCGACACCTAAGCGCGACTATTACTGCCAGTCGCGGAGAGGCAACCGGCTGTTCGATTTGGGTCTTGGGCCGATCGCCCTCGCCCTTTGCACCGCCTCTTCAAAGACTGATCAGGCCTCAATCGAGCGGATCATTGCCGAGAGCGGTCGCGAACATTTCCTCGCAGCCTGGCTTGCCGATCGCGGCCTGTCCTGGGCCGCTGACCTCGTTCCCCACCTCACCAACATCATCGACCAATCCGCAAAGGAGGTTTCGTCATGAATGCCGTCGCCAACCGTCCCCGTGTCCGGCATCTGGCTGCTGCTGCTGTTGTCGCTGTCGGCGTCGTCCTGTCCTGCTGCCCAGCGTCGGCATTCATCGTCTTCGATCCCAGAAATTACGCGGAGAATGTACTCTCGGCTGCCCGCGCCCTGGAGCAGATCCAGAACCAGATCACCTCGCTTCAGAACGAGGCGCAGATGTTGATCAACCAGGCGAAGAACCTCACCTCGCTACCAACATCACTGCTGGGCCAGATCGAGGGCAATTTTTCCCAGATGAAGGCCCTGCTCGGCGAGGCCGACAGGCTCGCCTACAGCGTCCAGGACATCGAGAGCCAGTTCAAGTCGACCTATGAGGATTTCGGTTCGGATCTCTCCAGCCAGCAGCTTGTCGATGGCGCGCGCGAACGCTGGCAGACCTCAGTTTCGTCATTCGAGCATTCGTTGAAGGCTGGCGCCGTCGCCGTCGACAACATCGAGGGGACGCGGGAACAGACCAGCTCGGCGGTCGACGCCAGCCAGTCGGCGGTCGGCATTCTGCAGGCGACGCAAGCCGGCAACCAGCTTCTCGCCGTTCAGGCAAGGCAGGTCGCCGACCTCACCGCGATGATGGCCGCGCAAGGGCGGGCGGCGGCCCTTGAGGGCGCCAGGCAAGCAGCCGCCCAGGAACAGGCGCGAGAACAGTTCAGCCGGTTCATGGCGGGCAAAAACTACGGCCCAAGCAGCGTGCGCATGTTCCACGACTAAGGTGTTCTCCGATGGACCTCAAGACGACCGCTCGCTTGATCGGGGTGACGGCGCTCGCACTGGCGGTCGCCATCACCATCATCTCGCGCAACGACGACAAATACACCGTTCCGCCAACCCTGCGTCCGGCCGATGCCGATGGCGGTCCGCTTGTCGGGGAACTCATGCGGTGCCGCACGCTCGGCGAACAGGCCACCCGCGACATTGCCTGCAAGGCGGCTTGGGAAGAAAGCCGACGCCGCTTCTTCATGCCCGGTAACCGCGACAAACCGGCGTGGCCGGCCGACGATCGGTTCGGCCGTATCGACCGCTCGCTCGGCGAGGACAAGACCCCGTAGGGTAGAGATGAAGCGCTACATCCCCTCTCGGAGACAAGTTTCTCCATCCCTCCCTCCGAACCGGACGTGCAGGTTTCCAAGCATCCGGCTCTCCATGCACGGGCGATTGCTTGCCCGTGGGCGGGCCTCAGACACGCCTGAGGCGCGCGAACGCATCCCAGAAGTCAAGCATGCTTTCGCGATGCCTGTGTTCCCATTTTGCGTTCCATCCATTCGGTTTCTCGATTCGCTGTTCCGGGTAACGCATGGTCCCTCCGTCACAGAGGAACCGCAGGCGTTTGGGCCCTTCGGTCCATTGCCGGCGTTTTCCGGGGGCGCTGAGATGATAGCGGCGCCGCAGGGTCGGCCAACCCGCCTTGCCGTGCTTCATCCTCAGCCAGCGCCCGACGCGCTGCCATATCCAGAAGTCGAGCTGTTTGAACCTGTCGTATGCCCTGGTGGCATAGCGATAGTAGTTCCTCCATCCCGTGATTACCGGATTGAGCCTGTCGATGACGTCGGCGAGCGTCCATCCTGTAGAGATGGCTTTCACCAAGGCCTTGATCTTGTAGCGCAGGTCGTTCAGCTTCCCCTTCGGGATGAAGAGGTTGCCGATCCATCGGCGTGTCCGATAGGCTCTGGTCTGCGCCATCCGATAGCCAAGGAAGTCGAAGCCTTCCCTGACATCGGTGATCCGGGTCTTTTCCATCGACAGTTCCATGCGAAGCTCCGTTTTCAGAAACTCCGCCAGCGCGAGCTTTTCCGCTTCCGCCTGCTCCCTCGTACCGTCAACGAGAACGACGAAGTCGTCCGCGTATCGCACCATGTAAAGCACCTGCCGACCCCTCTTGTGGTCTCTGACCCTTCGGGCGGCCGGGTTGATGCTCGGTTCGCGGGGGCGGCCAGTCCACCACCCATACCGCTCATCGATGGCTGTCAGATAGATATTCGACAGCATCGGCGAGATGATGCCGCCTTGCGGCGATCCGGTTACGGGGTGACGTTCGGTCCCTTCGACCATCACACCGGCCTTCAGGAACGAGAGGATCAGCTTCAGCACCTTGCGGTCGCTGATGCGTTTTCGCACCCGCTCCATCATGACGTGATGATCGATGGCGTCGAAGCAACCCTTGATGTCTCCCTCTATGACGTAGCGATAGACCGAGGGTCCGCGCTTTGTCGGGTGAAGGAACCTCTGGATTCTTGCCAGAGCATCGTGGGTGCTTCGGCCACGCCGGAACCCGTAGGAGGTCGGATAGAAGTCCGCCTCGAAGATGGGCTCCAGGACCAGCTTCAAAGCCATCTGCACCAGACGATCAACCAGCGTTGGAATGCCGAGTGGCCGGAACTTCCCCGGTTTGCCGGGCTTCGGGATGAGCCGTTGCCTGACGGGTTGGGGACGATAGCTTCCGTTGCGAAGCGCCTCGCGTACTTCATCGAGGAACCCCGCTGCGCCATCGGGACGCTGTTCGACCATGCGCCGCGTCATCCCGTCGGTGCCCGGTGTCTGGCTGCCGCGATTGCGGGTCAGCCTTCGCCAAGCTTCTTCCAGGATTCTACGGTCGCATACGAGATTGAACAGATCAGCGAAGACCTTATCGGGGTCTTCGTTGCTCCACCGATACAGCTTGCGCTGCATGTCGAGGACCAACGAGATATTCACCTCGTTGGACATCAGTCCGCCTCCTGCCTGCTTGCTGCATCCACTGCCTTCCTTCGCCATGTGGACGGCTTTCCCGTCCTCGGACTACTACGAAGGCTCCGTCCCTCACCATCGCGGTCGCTGGTCGCTTCAGCCATCCGGGGTCCGACTATTCCGGAAGCGACGGAAAGGTTCTTAGGTTCCGTAACTGATCTCTCGCCCGCTTTAGGCGCCGACTTTACCCCGTGTGGATTCTGGCCTCGATACCACGCAAGCCCATATCGAGGCTGGCGCGCGGCACACCGCGCGCCCCCAGTCCGAGTACTCATAGCCCGGACCAACGCTCCACAGGTCCGTGGCTCGCACCACCGACCGACCCGCCTACTTCCGAGTTGGCGAGTGTCCGAGTGTAACGAGGCGTTCACCATCGGTTCGGTTTCCCTCGCCATGGCAAGCTCGCTGGCCGGACCACGTACAGGGTCGGAAGTCCCCGCCCGTCCGGCTTTGATGGGTTCTGCTGATTTACGGCTCACCGGAAGCACCCGGCTCGCCTCACCCATCTGCTCATCACCGCATGTTGCGCCACACGGTGTGCAGGGTCTCTCACCCTGCGAGACCAGAAACGACAATAAAATCAAAGCACTCCTTTCTTTGATTAGGACCTAACGCACATGAACGATACCGGCGTCATCGACCGCTTTCTCGAAACCTTCACCCGCTACATCGATTCCGGTTTCGGCCTGCTCGGTGGCGAGGTGGGCTTTCTCACCTCCACGCTAATCGTCATCGACATTACGCTCGCCGGCCTGTTCTGGGCGTGGGGCGCTGACGAGGATGTGCTGCACCGGCTGGTGAAGAAGACGCTCTATATCGGCTTCTTCGCTTTCATCATTGGAAACTTCAATCATCTCGCCGGCATCGTCTTCGAGAGTTTTTCCGGGCTCGGACTCAGGGCAGGAGGGTCCACACTTTCCGGTTCTGCACTGCTGCAGCCGGGCCGCGTCGCGCAGGTTGGCATCGACGCCGGCAACCCGATCCTCGAAGCCGCCAGCCAATTGATGGGCTACGTCTCGTTCTTCGAAAATTTTGTCCAGATCGCCGTGCTGATGATCGCCTGGGCGATCGTGCTGATCGCCTTCTTCGTTCTCGCCGTTCAGATTTTCGTCACGCTGATCGAATTCAAGCTCACGACCCTTGCCGGCTTTGTTTTGATCCCGTTTGCGCTGTTCAACAGGACGGCCTTCCTCGCCGAAAAAGTGCTCGGCAACATCGTTGCCTCCGGTGTGAAAATTCTTGTGCTTGCCGTGATCGTCGGTATCGGCTCGGGTCTATTTGGGGAGTTCACGCAAGGCTTCGGCGGTGATCAACCCACGATCACCGATGTGCTGTCGCTTGTGCTGGGCGCTCTTTCGCTTTTGGGGCTTTCCATCTTCGGCCCGGGCATTGCGACGGGCCTTGTTTCGGGTGCCCCGCAACTCGGCGCGGGTGCCGCCGTCGGCACGAGCCTTGCTGCCGGCGGCCTGGGCGCTGCCGGTTACATGGGAGCACGTGCAGGACTAAGCGCTGCGACAAGTACTGTTGGCTCCGGAGGGCGCCTATCGGCCGCAGCAGCGCGTGGTGGGGCGCACTTGGCGGGAAGCATGTCGACGGCTTACGGGCTCGCGGCTGCAACGTCGGGCCATGGCGGTGCGGGTGCCGTCGCTGCCGGTCTCGGCGGTGTCGCGCGGGCTGGAGCCGGCGGAGCCGGCGCGGCCGTTCAGCCATTCAAAGAGGCCATTTCGCGGGCAGCGTCGGCTCTAGCCAGCAGTCGTCAATCCGGTCGGTCCGCTGCATGGAATGCGACGGGCGGCCAGTCACCTGTCGGCGGCATGGGCGCAGCGGCAAATGAATCCTCCTTTAAGGAGGCATCATTCGGTTCTCAGGGTCCGGTGGCAGGCCCGCCGCCGGCATGGGCCAGCCGCATGAAGCGCGACCAGACCATGAGCCATGGCGCCAGCATGGCCGCCCATTCCATCCGCTCCGGCGATCATGGCGGCGGCTCGATGAGTGTTTCCCTCAATCAGGACGACCGCCGATGAATCAGTTCAAACGACCCTCTGTGCGCTACAGCAACACACCTCAACCAGAGACACCGTATCAGCGTGCAGCACAAGCCTGGGACGAGCGCATTGGCTCGACCCGTGTGCAGGCGAAAAACTGGCGGCTGATGGCCTTCGGTTCGCTCCTGCTCGCCGGCGGCTTCGCCGCGGCATTGGTGTGGCAGTCGACGCGAGGCTCCGTCGTTCCCTGGGTGGTCCAGGTCGACAAGGTTGGCGAGGCCCAGGTCGTGACCCCGGCCATGGCCGACTTCAAGCCCACAGATCCGCAGATCGCATGGCATCTCGCCCGTTTCATTGAGCAGGTGCGCAGCATAGCGGACGATCCTGTCATTGTGCGCCAGAACTGGTTGCGCGCCTACGACTACACGACCGATCGCGGCGCCACCTCTCTCAACGACTACGCCCGCCTGAACGATCCTTTTGCCAAGGTTGGCAAAGTCCAGGTCGCGATCGACGTCTCGAGCGTCATCCGCGCCTCGCCTGACTCGTTTCGTGTCGCCTGGACCGAGCGCCGTTACGAGAACGGCAGCCTGGCCAGCACCGAGCGTTGGACCGCCATCCTCACCATCATCATTCAACAACCCCGCGATGCCGACCGGCTGAAAGCCAATCCGCTCGGCGTCTACGTCAACGCCATTAACTGGTCGAAGGAGCTCTCATGATGCGTGCGGCACGGACACGGAAATCGGCGAGACAAACCGCGCGCAGCATGACGATGACGCGCATGCTTGCCGTAGGGCTGTTATCCGCGACAGCGCTCGCTGGTTGCGCCTCGAAAAAGTACATTCCGCCCGAGATCGACTACGACGATGCCGCGCCTGCTGTCCATAAAGCCGACCCGCCCGGGCCGGTGAAGGTGGTGGAGCTCGCAAAACCGCTCCCGCTTCCCGGCCAGTTGAAGCCCCTCGGCAGTGCCAAGGCGAAGACTGAGCCGCCCGATCCCAAGCAGCGCATTAGCCAGGCCAATGAGGCCGCCCGCATGCAGCCCGTCCGTGACGGCTTCATCAACGCGATCCAGCTCTATCCCTGGAGCGAGGGCGCGCTCTACCAGATTTATGCCGCCCCGGGCCAGGTGACCGACATCGCCTTGCAGCCGGGCGAGCAACTTGTCGGCTCCGGTCCCGTCGCCGCCGGCGACACCGTTCGCTGGATCATTGGCGACACGCAAAGCGGGGCAGGGGACCGACTTCAGGTCCATATCCTCGTTAAGCCGACACGCCCGGATCTCCTGACCAACCTGGTCATCAACAGTGACCTTCGCACCTATCATATCGAGCTGCGCTCGACCGAGAAGACTTACATGGCCTCGGTCTCCTGGCAGTACCCACAGGATCAGTTGATTGCTCTGCGCCGGCTGAACGTACAAGCTTCCGCTGCGCAGCCTGTAGCTTCGGGCGTCGACATCCAGAAACTCAACTTCCGCTATCGCATCGAGGGTGACGCTGCACCCTGGAAGCCGCTGCGCGCTTTCGACGACGGCGCAAAGGTCTATATCGAATTCCCATCGGGCATCGGCCAGGGTGAAATGCCGCCGCTCTTCGTCATCGGTCCATCCGGCGGCTCCGAACTGGTGAATTACCGCGCTCGGCAAAACTACTATGTGGTCGACCGGCTGTTTGCAGCGGCCGAACTGAGGCTGGGCGACAAGACGAGCGAGAAGCGCGTCCGCATCGTGCGCACCGACGGGAAGAAGCCGCAGCGCAGCGTGGGGCTGTTTCGATGAGCGAAACGACCAATTCAAATAGCCCCGATATCGAAGCGGAGCTGCGGCTGCGACCAGAGCCCGCCAGGGTGACTCGACTATCGCGCAAGGTACTCATTGGCCTTAGCGGCGTCGCAAGCGTCGCGATCCTGGCAACGGTGATCTGGGCGCTGGATACTGGACGGCACGGCAAGGAGCAGCCGACTGACCTGTTTAGCACCGAAAACCGCGCGACCGCTGATGGGCTGCAGACGCTGCCAAAGGACTATTCGGGTGTCCCGAAACTCGGGCCTGCATTGCCCGGCGATCTCGGACGCCCGATCCTTCGCGCGCAAGAACGCGGCCAGCAGGTTCAGGTCCCAGATATTCGCACACCGCGCGTCGATCCGGATGAACAACGCCGCCTGGCCGAAATCGAGGCTGCCCGCGTGGCGAAGCTGTTCACTGACAGCAACGCGCGGACCAATTCAGCGCGACAGAGTTTTGGCGCAAATAATGGCGTCGGCGACCCCTTGTCCGGGTCGGCGTCGCCTCTCGAACCGCCGGCGCTCGATCCAGGCTCGGCTCAAAACCTGCACGACCGCAAGCTCGCCTTCGTCAATGCAGCGCCGGACCGCCGCACCGTCAGTCCCGATCGTCTCGCCGAAAAAGCCTCGCCCTATGTCGTCCAGGCAGGAACGGTTATTGCGGCTGCCCTCATCACGGGCATCCGTTCCGACCTGCCTGGTCAGATCACCGCTCAGGTCACAGAGAATGTTTATGACAGCCCGACAGGGTCATACCTGCTCGTCCCCCAAGGAGCAAAACTGATTGGTCAGTACGACAGCCAGGTCGCCTTCGGCCAGTCGCGCGTGCTGCTGGTGTGGAACCGGCTCATCATGCCGGACGGCGTCTCGATCGTGCTGGAGCGCCAGCAGGGCGCCGATACTGAGGGTTTCTCCGGGCTCGAGGATGAAGTTGATCACCATTGGAGCCAACTCTTCCGAGCTGCGGCACTTTCGACTGTACTCGGAATCGGCACGTCTCTTGGGTCCAGCAAAGACGAAAGTGATATTGCCAAGGCCATCCGCGAAGGCGCGCAGGATTCGCTCAGCAATGTCGGCCAACAGATCGTGCGCAATCAGCTCAATGTTCAGCCGACGCTGACCATCCGGCCAGGTTTTCCTGTTCGCGTCATCGTCAATCGCGATCTCGTTCTGGCGCCGTACGGCGCAGCGAAGGATCCCACATGACCAAGCTGAAACTCTCTGCAATTCGTGACGATCGACCGGTCAAGTTCACAATTGAACTGCCGGCGGCGGTCCATCGCGATCTGGTCGCCTACGTCGAGCATCTGAACGCTCAACATGTCTCTGTCGCATTTTCCGTGGGAGGCGGCGCATGGGGAACCTGAAACTTGGCCCATTGCCGAAATTCGGGACGGTGCGCAGGACGATCGCGCTTCCCGAGCCGCTCAAGGATGAGCTAGCAGGCTGTTGAAGAAGTCGGTAGCGCGGCCGGACTAAGCGTGATTCACTGGTGTCCTTAGGAAGGGCCATTTGATGCGCGGCTTAGACGAACGGACAGGCTCGCTGTTTTCGTATGTTGATCATGAGGCGCGTGTTCGGCGCGATCATCCGTTACGGGTGATCCGCGAGATCGTGAACACGGCTCTTGCAGGGATGGACAGCGATTTTGCGGTGCTTTATCGGCCCGGGTTCGGCCGGCCCTCGATCGCGCCGGAACGATTGCTGCGTGCGATGCTGTTGCAGGCTTTCTACGGCATTCGCTCAGAGCGTCAGCTGATGGAGCGGATGGAGTTTGATCTTCTGTTTCGCTGGTTCGTGGGGCTGGGTGTTGACGAAGCGGCCTGGGATCATTCGAGCTTCACCAAGAACCGGGATCGGCTGCTGGAAGGTGAGATCGCGGCAAAGTTTTTGCGCGCGGTGCTTGCCCAGCCACGGGTGAAGCGGCTGCTGTCGTCGGATCACTTCTCGGTGGACGGGACGCTGATCGAGGCCTGGGCTTCGATCAAGAGCTTTCGCCGCAAGGACGGCAGCGACAACGATCCGGATGGAACGGGTCGCAACGCCGAGCGTGGCTTTCATAAGGAGAGGCGCTCCAACGATACGCACCAGAGCACGAGCGATCCGCAGGCGCGCCTCTACAAGAAGGGCGACGGGCAGCCGGCAAAGCTCTGCTATCTGGGACATGCGCTGATGGAGAACCGTCACGGGCTGGCGATCGATGGCAGCATTACCCAGGCTACGGGTACAGCCGAGCGCGAGGCAGCGCTGGCCATGTTGGACCGCAGACCATCGCGGCGACGCATCACGCTCGGTGCCGACAAGGCTTATGATGTCGTCCAGTTCGTCAACGACCTGCGCGAGCGCAAGGTCACGCCGCACATTGCTGTCAACGGCCATTTGAGCAAGACCGGCAAGCCTCGCGTGACGGCGATCGATGGCCGCACGCGCTGTCACACCGGCTATTCGGTCAGCCAGCGCCGCCGCAAGCGCATCGAAGAAGTGTTCGGTTGGATCAAGGCCTCGGCCGGCATGGCCAAGGTCAAGCTGCGAGGATGCGCCCGTGTGGGCGCGGCCTTCACCCTGAACTTGGCGGCCTACAATCTGGTGCGCTTGCCCAAGCTGCTGGCGGCACCGCCATGAGCGTCGCAGGCCGCTGGCGGATCGTGGAAATGCCCGATTATGTTGAGGACTATGCCGACATGATGGAGCCCGCCTACATCGAGTTCGCGGCAAATGGCTCCGGCGAATTCGCCTTCGGCTGCGTCACCGGGCAGATCTTCGGCGGCGCCGATGCCAATCACGTCGCCTTCTCCTGGCAAGGCAACGACGAAATGGACGAAGCCCAAGGCGACGGCTGGGCTGAAATCCAACCTGACGGCTCGATCAACGGGCAAATTTGCTTCCACAACGGCGACGAAGCCGACTTCACCGCCCGAAAGTGGACTTCTTCAACAGCCTGCTAGAGCGCTACGCGGCGGAATACAGCCGGTTGTATGAGCCCGTCGAAGCGGCGGCTCTGATCCCCCATATGCTGGAGGCCTTTATGCGATCCGATCGCGGTTATCGCAGCCGCAAAGCGCAAGCAGCGCGGGGACAAGTCCGGTAACACGGGGCCGGCCATCTCGAGACAGGTGCGGCCGTGCACCTATGTAAGGCGGAAGGAATCATTCACCTAGCGCGCCCAATACGAGCCGAGACCAATACGGAGATCCGAGCTTCAGGGGCGCGCTGACCTCCGACAGGCGTGAGGTCTGCACCAAACGCTTCAGCGCGGTTCATCAGAGGCGAAGCAGCGAGCAAGAGGCAAGACCGTGCTGGGCAACTGCGGTGGCCTCAAGGTGTCTGCTCTCGATATTGCGGCAGCCCGCGCCGCGCCGCGCTCGCCTGATCAACCGCGCTAGGAAATCAGCCATGAGCAGGCAAGCAGGCTGTTCCTGCGCGAGGCAAACAGGGCGCGGAGATCGCGCGCGTGATTCTGACCAGCGGCCGAAGTGCTGCTGCTCGACGAGCCGACCATCGATCTTGGCTACACCACACGTGTCCGTGTCCAAAATCCGACCGCGACAGACGCCACGTCGGTTTTGCTACAAAGGGTGATCTTGGCCGATGAGACGTCATGAGCAAAGTCGTAGGCTTACTGGCGCTGAGCGATGTGGCACGGCCTTTGCTTAAGTTTAAAGAGCGGCAATACTGAGTGAGGGCTGCCCACACGCTTCGTTCGCGTGTTCGGTTTCCCGGGAAAAACAAAGCTCGCACAAAAGTAGCGCATCTGGCGATAGTTGGAGAGTGACATGGTGCTTCGGATGGATTCCCCGGCCCCTGCGATCAAAATGGAAAACTGGCTGCGTGGCGAGCCGCTAACAGCCTTCCAGCCTGGGAAACTGTACATCGTCGAATTTTGGGCGACGTGGTGTGGCCCATGCGTGGCGGCGATGCCTCATCTCGCGGAGCTGCAGGAGAAATACAAGGATCGCGGGCTTGAGGTTGTCGGCGTCGCAACTTCTGAACGCGCTCCGACCGCGGACGAAGCGCGTACTCAGCTGGACGCGTGGTTGACCCGAAACTGCTCGTATCTGAACTATCGGATAGCGTTCGACTTCTCAGGCGAAATGGACAAGCTTTGGATGGAACCCAGCTTCTCCCTCGGGATTCCGACCTCGTTCATTGTCGATCGTGACGGCGCCATCGCTTTTATCGGTCATCCGATGGACCTCGATGAGGTCTTGCCCAAAGTGATCGACGGCACCTGGCGCACCAGCAAACAAGCGAAAGCCGGTGATGCCAAGCGGATTGCCGGAGACGAAGCCAGAATGCGCGAACGAGCGGTGAAAATGCCGATTTTGGAGAAATATTATGCGGCGTTCAAGAAACAGGAGTGGCACACCGCGCTCTCGGCCATCGAAGTGGGTGTCGCCTTGTTCCCGGACGATCCCAACATCCGGACTTGTCATGCGAATCTGCTACTTCACGAAATGCGCGATATGAGGGCAGGATTGCCGGTCCTGCAGCTCTTCGTTCGCGACGCGATCAACAAAAACTCAGTGAATTGGTTGTCTCAGGCGCTGGAACAACTCTTCCATCCGGAGGAGGATTATTCAAACATTCCATCTGCCGACCGCTTCGCGATGGGCAAGGAGCTATCCGAACACATCCTGGCTCTGGATCCCCCGGCAGGCTGCGGCGCCTTCAAGTTCCTATATTATCCGGCAGTTGGTCAGTACTTTTACGAGAGCGGCGACAAGGATCGCGCGATCGAGTTGATCGAAGTGGCACTGAAGTCGCTTGCCGACTGGCAGAATGGCTCGGAAAAAACGAAGCGGCGGATTGGACAGCGATTGCTGCAGGCCCTGGCCAACTACAAGGGTGAGCAGGTTTGCTCACAAGATCTCTGTGTGGCTCCACAACAGGATTTCCCGAAGCCAAACCACACCCGGGGGAAGACGAAAGATGAAGAGGGATGACAGGTCGGAAATGGCGTGGCCTGACTGGGCGAATTGTTGGGCGAGTGCTTGGGCTTATGCGCCGCCGCCATCGTGGGTTGGATGGGATGCTGTCCCCGATCCTTCCTCTGTGCGCAGCAGCAAAGGCCTGCCTCGCGAGCCCAGGCGGGATGCCGTCAATGATGGCCGGTTGGCGCCGCGCCGAAAGATCGGCGAGCTAAAGTCGCGGTGTCGGTTCTCCAAAGCGGAGCGCCCTCGGCGCGAACCTTGTTGCGAGCGGTACTCCTCGCGCTGTCCAGCTGGCTGCGTACCCAAGATGCAGGACTTCGCCTGCATCCGAAAAACCAGCTCTGCGGCCGCCGCTCGGTTCAGCGTCTCCATGAATGATCCTGAGACATGGATCCTATAGTCTGGACGCCACAAACTCTTCGGCGGTCAAGTCGGCCGCAAGCAGATCCGGCCAGATGTAGCTGCGCCCATGTTGTCTCCGTTCATGGCCGCGGATCGAGCGTTCGATTGGGTCCGCCGCGACATCAAAGGCGGCGATTTTCGCGCGCGGGACGATGATGGAGCATCAGAGCTCGGGATGATGCTTGCGTAGAAACGCGAGCAAGTTGGGATCTTTGCCTAAGGAGGCAACAACAGCACTGAGAAGCCCACAATGGCAAGGTGGCCCATCCGAACCTATCGATAGCGGCTGGCTATCGCCGTGGCCCGCTGATTCAAGCCCTTGAAAAGTGTCGTCCAGATCTTTCAGAATGCGTCGTATCTTCGTCAGGAAACACCCGCCGGCGGCCGTCACCCTGACGCCGCCCGGATAGCGGTTGAACAAAGTCACGCCCAGCGTCAATTCGAGATCTTTTATGCGCCGGCTGAGCGCCGAGTGATGAATCCCGAGTCGCCGGGATGCACAAAGGAAGCTGCCTTCCTCGGCGACAACGGTGGCAAAATGAAGTGTGATGAGTTGGACGGAGCGGCGCATGGCACCTTTCCCCTGCGCGGGACCGGTGTTGCAATTACGATGTGGTTTTGTTGCTTCCGAGGCTGCGCGTCTCGCGAAGCCTTTGCAGCGTGCGCTCATCAAAACTGGCTGTTACCGCGACCGTCTCTTCGCCGCCGATCATTTTCGGCAATCCCAGTGGCGTCACCTTGAAATGCAACTGAACCAGGCGCAGCAGCCAGAGCGGGTTCATTTCGATAATGATTGTGTCGATCCCGCTGCCCAGCCCCCACTCGACGATGCCCGACAACAGCGCATTGGCAACGGGGCTCAGCATCCGTCCCCGTTCCCGATATTGGGGCTCGACACAGTAGCGCGACCATTCCCAAATGTTTTCTCCAACGGGACGCGTGCCTTCGCATAGCTCAGGCAAGACGTCCGACAAAAGATGAGGTCGCGTCGACGACAGCAGGCGTTGGTAGCCGACGATGCGGTTGTCCGCGGTGAACAGCATGTGGACGGCACGCCTGTCGTCAAAGCGGTCGACCTCGCGACCGTCCTCGCGCCGCAGGTCGGTCCAGCCCTTTTCCTCGACAAACACCTTGTGGCGAAGCCGGAACGCCTGGTCCAGCTCCACCTGATATTCGTCTGCATTGTGCGACGTGACGACAAGAAGCATCTCGGTTGTCCTCCAATTTGTGGAGGTCAACTCAATGGTTCATCGCGGACCGATGCGGCATCACGCGATTGCGTGAGGCTAGCTGATCAGGCCCAGGCGGAAATTTCGCGACAGCAGCACGTTGTTTGTCACGCGCGAGCCTCTCGCGCAACGATCGGAGCTCGTAATGACCCGAACGGGGTAAGATGGTGGAAATGGCCAGACGATTGCGTTTTAAGTGCTCAACGGCGCTTCTTATCTTCTAAACTTGGCAGCCAAGACCATCAAAAAACAGAGAGGCACGAGTGCCGTCCCACGCGCAGCTCGCTGATGTCGAACGCCTGCCGTATAAGCCCGGCGGTGGCCGTCGGATGCAGATTGCGAAACGGTTGCGCTACCAACCGCCTATTGAAATCGCGCTGGCGAGATCTTTGGTGATAAATAAAGCATCATCGGCCCAGCCGTAGCTTCGTGCGTGACAATTGGAAGTCAATGGCCTGTAAATTGCAGGTTCATTGCGACAATCCGGCGATGGCCGGATAGCGCGGCAGTCTGTAGCCGCGCTCCCAATGAACGCGACGGCAACCAATCAGCGCTACCCGGCGCAAACCGGCTCAGCGGCGTTCAAATCTGCGCTTGGCCACTTCTTCGATCGATGGCTAAGCCAAAGTGGCCGTTCAATAGTAGGAATCGAAAGCTCTTCGTCATTCGTGCTCAAATGCGACAGGGGCTTTCAGTATGCCTGCCATTGATTTTTGGCCGCCAAACCTCGATATCCGGCACAAAATCCATACCATTCGAGAGCACGGGAAATGTTGATGAGCGACCAATCAAAAGACGAACGCGCGCCCGATGAAGTTGAGACCGTCGAGGCCAATGCCGAACGCAAGGAAGGCAGCCTCAATGGCGACCGCGAAGCGGTTGCGCGGCTGCTGAAGGAAAATGAAGAGCTGAAGGACCGCGCGCTGCGCGTCGCCGCCGAAATGGAAAACCTGCGCCGTCGCACCGCGCGCGACGTACACGATGCGCGCAATTATGCGGTCGCCAATTTCGCCCGCGACATGCTGTCGGTGTCGGACAATCTGCGCAGCGCGCTCGACGCCATTCCCGCCGAGGCAAAGGCGTCGGGCGATGCCGGCTTCAAGGCGCTGATCGAAGGCGTCGAACTGACCGAACGCACCATGCTGTCGACGTTGGAACGGCACGGGGTCAAGAAGCCGGCGCCAGAAGGAAAGAAGGATCCCAACTAGGTGTGAACACCTAAACGTGAACGGCTGAGATGGGCGGTCAGACGATTGCGCTTAGGCCGTCAACCGGCGTTTCTTTCAGGGAATTATCCCCTTCACGTAGTGAGTTGCACCTAATTTGAATCCGAGTCATTCTCCCCGACGCCAAACTATGGGAAGGGAATAATGGCTAAGAAACCGGGCAGAGTAGGCGAAGCAGATATCGGCCCCGATGTGATTGCGATCATAGACGCGGAGCCGGGCCGTCAAATTACCACGACCAAGCTCATTGCTGAACTACGAAAGCGTATTCCGCTTGGCGCCGAAGATGAAGAACAGCTAGACGGCCGAGCCGACGATTGCTTTTCGCAGATCGTTCGAAACATCAAATCTCATCGGAACCAGCCCGGCAATCTTATCCATGAAGGAGACTTGATTGCCATTCCCGGCGGTTTCAGGCGGCCTTAGAGAACTTGGCCTTGTAGCCTGGTTTAAACCACTTCAGTTCTGTTTGCGTCTGGGCATCTTTATCCCAGACGAACCATGCGTATGCCGTGGTCCCGGAGCCGCCCTGAACGGCTCCGGCGGGGTAGAACGTGATGCGCTCGCTGAACACCCAGACGCGAGACGGCGGGCATTTGGCGAAGATCGTATTGGCGCGATTTGCGCCTTCTAAGAAGGCGAGCCGGAGCAGCAAAGCGAACTTCTTCCGGGCCAGTGTGACGCCAGATCGCACGAACCCTTCGGCGCTGTTGTAAGGCGGGTTAGTCACGATGTTGTCGGCGGCGATCTTGGCCGTGTTGAAGTCTATACCGATATCGCCGAAGCCTCGATTGAAAAGGTCCGAACTGCGCACCTTATTGCCGTCGCGCGCCAACACTCGGGACATCGCGCCATCGCCGCAGGCGCACTCCCAAATCTCGCCGTCGAACCGTTCATTTTCCATGAGCGCGTGCGTTGCCCATGCCGGGGTCGGGAAGTAGTCCGGGCCTGCGAGATCGGCGAACCGCTTGATGGTGGGTTTGAAGCCGCCGTTGAGATTGTAGGTCGCGTCCAAGCGATTCGCCCTCCGTTGAGGCAAAAATCATAACAGAATCATATGGTTAAGGAAGCCTTAATGACCTGCGACCTATTGACTCGGGAATCTCCGGTTGAAGGGCATCTTTTGATCCTGCGATCTGGTGCGCCCTGGCGCGACCTGCCCAAGCGCTTGGTCCCGCCCCACCGGCCTGCGACGCCGACCGCATCCGCGAGCTGAACGAGCAGCAAAGGCCGCCCAACATTCCGACGGACAGCAACCGACCCTGGAATTTCGAGCGTTTCTTCTCCAAGCTGAAGCACTTCCGCCGCGTGGCAGGCGTTGGTAGCCCACGACACGCGATGACGAGCATGCGTACGGCACGCCTGTCCTCAAGGCGGTCGAACTCACGACCGTCTTCGGGCCGCAGGTCGGCCAGCCCTTTTCCTCATCAAACATCTTGTGGCGCAGACGAAACGCCTGATCCAGTTCCGCCTGATATTCGTCGGCATTGTGACGTGACGCCAAGAAGCATCTCGGTTGTTCTCCAGTTTCGAGGCCAACCAATGGTTCATCGCGGACCGATGCTGCATCACGCAATTGTGGGAGCCTAGCTGATCAGCCCCAGGCGGAAAGCTTTGGCGACAGCATGCACGTTGTTTGTCGCGCCGAGCCTCTCGCGCACCGCTCGCAGGTGCGTATCTGCGGTGTTGCGGCTGATGTTGAGGCGATCAGCAATATCGCCGACGGTGAGGCCTTCGGCAACCCAGCGCAGGACGTCCTGTTGTCGAGGTGACAGACGCACCGGTTTGGAGGCTCGCTTTCTATCTGCAAGAACGGCCGCGCAACCGAAGGCGCACGCGGCGACGAGCTGAAAGGCGAGCCGGTCGTGAGGATCTGGCTCGAGCTTCTCCCCTGCAACGGAAAATCCCACCGCCTGTCCGTTCAAAGTCGCGAACGGTATCGTGAATCCGTCGCGTAGCTTAAACTCCGATGCCTCCGCCATGACCCGTCGGCCGAAAGAGCAAACGCTGGCAACCTGATCGATCTCGCTCCACCGGAAGGGCGTGGCCCCACGCTTCACGAGTTGGATGGTAGGGTCGCGATAAAGGTAGCCGTTCGAAAAATAGCGCTCTGACCATTGCTGTGGCCAGGCGTCAAGCAGCACATGGGAAATCTGCTCGCGTCTGAGCGCGCGAGGTGGCGGGATCGGTCCTGCCAGCACGTTTCTGGCGCCAAACCGTTCGGCATAGGAAATCAGATGGCGACAGATTTCCTGCTGGCTCGAGCTTTTGTGGATCTGATTGAGGAACTCGAACGTGTCATCGAGGTGCCGACGCCAAAGCGCAGGCGCAGGTGCTTCCATAGCGCATCGCTTCCATGATGATGGTCGTTTGTGGTGTGTGGCGGGGGGGTGCCATTGAAGGTATCAAGCTTCTCCCATTGCTGGCCGACCGGATGCTCACCGAAAACTGTCCCCTATCTGGCTCCAGATCGCTATGTCGCTCGGCTGAGGTCGAGTCTGGCCTCGACATCACCGCGAAGCAGGCCGACGATCGGCTCCGCTGCGCGCATTACTGGAGTGCAAGCGTGTATGATGCCTCTGCTTATGCTCAGCTTGAATACATCCGAAATGTTGTTTCCCGCATGATCGGAGTCAACCCCTGGCACAAGGGGTAGTCTGGACCTGCGACAAGTCTATACAGCTGGCGCAAGCGGACGAACTGAGCAGCGCACAGCGGATGTGGAGTCAGCCCACTCTAACTGAGTCTCGGCGTCTCCCTCCCCAGCATCCCTTACCGACGAGCGTCACACCGCCCGCGTATCGGATTGACGAATTGCAGTCCCGCAAAGCCCTTCTCGTTATCCGTCACCACCACGCAATTGTTCGCACCGGCGGCAGCGGCCATGATCATATCGAGCCCGCTGCGTGGCTGGCCGGCCGCTCTCCCTTTCGCCATTAGCTGCGCCCAGATCAGCGCCGCCTTGTCGTCAAACGAGAGGATGCGGTTAGCAAACAGTGCCTGCGGCCCTTCAGAGCCCGAGAACCACTTGTCAAGCGCGTGGCGTTTTTTGCCTCGCGGTTCTCCAAAATACCGCGACGGATTTCCGCAAGGGTCAGCGACGCTATGAACAGATCCTCGTCGCGCTTTGACGACATCCATGCCACGAGCGATTCCGATGGCTGCGGTTTGACTACATTGCTGATGATGTTGGTATCAACCAAGTGGCGCGTCACAGGTCGAGCTCGCGCCCCTCCTCGTGAGGCCGTGAAACATCGAGATCGGCCCCCACCAACGGCGACCGCCGCAATGCGGCGAGAATCCCGCCAGGCTGGGACGGCTCGCCAGCGATCGACTTGCTCACGGTCGCGCGAAGCTCTGAAGCTTCGCGGGTGTCCTCTGACAGGCGCCGGGCGATCGATCGGATCAGATCGCGATCAACATCCCGACCGAGCACTTCGAAGCGCGCTAAGCCGCGCAGGCCAAGGCGGGATCGATAATGTTGGATGGCGCGCTTCTGTGAACTTCCCATGATCACCTTTACCTATTTAAGAAATATAGCCAGAAACAGGACTTTCGGGAAGGACTAGGGCGATAGTGTGGGCGCAACTCGGGGGGGCAGCGAGGAGACAGACGTGCGCGGTCAGGTCGATCGGCGCAATTCCAAAGCGGAATTGCGCCAAGACCTGTGCAGATGGCGTGGTTCTTCCATTTGTCAGCTACCGGGCATGTTTTTCGAGCGGTCGGTGAACAACTCCACTCTGTCAAACAGCAGAGCGCTATCCATCCCAATGGAATGTGACGTCGCCGAATGGGTTTGGAGAAGCAGGCACGCTGGGCATCTGGAAGGGCCGTTCACTCCTTACTAGCCAATGAGCGCCTAGCGATAGCCAGCGGCCTGGAGTTCGAAGAGCTCGGCGTAGCGACCTGACTGCGCCAAAAGTTCCTCATGTATACCCTGCGCCTCAACTTTCCCGTCGGCCAACACCAGGATTCGATCGGCCATCCGCACACTGGAAAAGCGATGGGAAATTAGAACCGATGTCTTGCCCTTGCTCAGTTCCTTAAACCGCCGGAACACCTCGGATTCCGAACGGGCATCCAGTGCGGCTGTCGGTTCGTCCAGGATTAATAGCTGGGCACCGCGCATATAGGCACGAGCAATGGCGATCTTCTGCCATTCGCCGCCTGACAGCTCCACGCCATTATCAAACTGCTTACCGATCATCTGGTCATACCCGCCGGGCAGCCTGCCGATGACTTGGCCGGCTTGGCTGCGTTCGGCAGCGCTTTCTATGCGACCTCTATCCTCGCGCTCCGTGATGCGGCCAACCGCGATGTTGTCGCTAGCGGTCATATTGTAGCGAACGAAGTCCTGGAAAATCACGCCGATCGAACTACGCAGTTCATCCAGATCGTACTCGCGCAAATCCTTCCCATCGAGAAGGATCCGGCCCTCGTTGGGATCGTAGAGGCGTGCCAGAAGCTTAACCAGCGTGGTCTTGCCAGCGCCGTTCTCCCCAACAAGCGCCAACACCTCTCCGGCCCGCAGCGTGAAGCTGAGACCGCGCACCGCCCACCGCTCCGCTCCCGGATATCTGAATCCCACATCTTCGAAGACGAAGCCTTCTCTGATTGGACGAGGCACGGGCAGCGGATTCTCGGGCGTCAGGATTTCAGGCTCCAAGTCAAAGAAGGAGAACAGGTCCTTGAGGTACTGCGCCTGACCGGCGGTACTCGCGAAACCGAACAGCAGTGTTTCCAGCTGATCGCTCAGTTGCAGGAACAAACCGGAGAGGAACGTAAGGTCGCCAATGGAGAAGTCCCCCTTTAGCGTACCCCACACGATGTATGCGTAAGCGCCCCAATAGGCCATCGTGCTGATGGAGGTGAATATACCGCTCCAGATCGTACGCCGTACACCTAGCTTGCGGTTTGCGGTGTAGAATTTCCCTGCAAGCTGGACATAGCGATCGATGAGAAAGCGGCTCAAGCCGAAAATCTTGACCTCTTTGGCCGTTTCCACGCTGGTTGCCGTCAGGCGTACATAGTTATGTTCTCGCCGCTCGGGCGTGCGGCTGAAATCGAGCAAGTAGCTCTTCGCATTGAAATGGAATTCGCCAAGTAATGCCGGAACCACCGCCACCAACAGCAGAACAATAACCCATGGAGCGAAGATGAGAAGGCCCGTGGCGAAGCTGATCACTCTTATCATGCCCGCCGCTTGGCCAAAAAGGGACAGCAGCGTCATGGAGTTGCTTGTTTGCGCGCGAGCGCGTTCGAGCTGGTCCTGAAATTCGGCGTCTTCGAAATCCTTCAGATCCAGGGTCGCGGCATGTTCCATGAGACGGACGCTCGATGCGGTGGTAACGCGCTCGGCAAGTACGTTTTGAACGAGAGAGCCGACGCGGCTGACTAAATCGGCGAACACAGCCAGCCCGAAGCCAGCGGCGATCAACAGTGCAAGCGAATATAACTGCTCGTTATAAATCAACGTGGATAGGGCGGGCGCCCCGGATGGCCTTTGCTCAACGACTTTGTCGATGATCAGCTTGCTGACATAGAGTGTGCTGACGGGAAGCAGCGCATTGACTAGCCTCAGCAGCAATGACGAGATGGTCAGATACGGGCTTGTCCGCCACACCATCGCGATAAACATGGCTATAACCGGAAGCGTGCCGAGCCGCTTCTTCATTAAACGCACACCCGGTGGCCAGGACGTATTGTGACAGACAGCAGTTGGTTGAGGAGCTTTGGGACTTCTGCCATTCTGGCTGCTCATGCTAAAAACTCGCGTCCTCGGCGAAGGGTCAATGGGCTACTCCTTGATTGTAGGTCGGTGATTCTGCTTTCGGCCCCGGACACCACCGCGGGTTTGGCGAGTTGAGCTGGGACGATTTGTCCTGAGCCGATATGCAGGCTCGTTGCCAATCGGCCTTGCAAATGCCGCGCCAAGTGAAAGCCCGCTCAATGCGACGAATACGATTGTCGGGGCGCTGTGCGCTGGCCGACATTAGTCGGATATGCGACAAATACGGCCTTCACCCGGGATGGAATCGAGCCTACAACCGCGCGCGATCTCGGTTGCGGTGCGGTGTTGCTTTCTGGCAAGTCAATGCCACGCCCGTGCCGACCGAACTGATCGGCCACGATCGGTCGCTCCTCAAGCCGGTCAGTGGGCAGACCCGTACCTCTACAAGTACCTACGGAAGGCCGGCGCCGAGGTCGGGCTGGACGCCGTGCTTTGGATGAGCCGTGCATGGTCCTCATAAAGGAAGCCCAGGGCCAGCCTGCTGCGCGTCAACGACATCGGGTCTGCGTTAGGCGACTAGGTCACCAACGGGCCCCACGACGAGACGCCGGATTTCTATCTCTGGGGTGCGATGTGGTGGATCAGCAGTCTGCCAATTGCATTGCCAAGGCGTGTGTCGATCTCGTGAACATTGAGCAGGTGATTGGGTCGGGGGCGACAGGATGCAGGGCTTCTGCAGCGCGATTTCCAATCTGGCGAGCGCCAATTTCGCGCAGAGGTACGGCAGTGAACTCGGCGACACGTCGGTTGGCCGCGCGCCGAGCCGCTTCTGCCGCTGACGTTTTAGGAATATGCCGACTTCGCCGAGGTGGAAAGAACCGGCCCTCGGGCTGAAGGCCATGAAAGTGGAATGCATGAAGGCCAGGATCGCGATTGGCGGCCTTCGCCTTCGAGCTGTAGCGGCGACGGCCGCGACCCTCCTGATTTGCCGCGACACGCCAGGCCAAACCGCCTTCAGCGATATGGCGAGCACCGCCCTGATGGCGTTCCCTGGCTGCATGCACTAGCCCTTGGGCCGCGGATGCCGAAGCGGTGCTTGACCCGGATGGTGCCCGTTCGGCTCCGGCCTTTGTACTTGCCGAAGCTCATGCGCTGGGTCTTGCGACTCCTTTCGGCAAGCCGACAGTCGCGCGTGCGGGAACTGGGACCGACGTGCGGTGAGCAGGTCTATCACGATCTGAGCCGCTACTCGATGCGGCCCGTGTCGCATGCGCCTTTCCTCGACAAACACGTTGTGGCGCAGACGAAACGCCTGATCCAGGTCCGCCTGTTATTCGTCGGCATTGTGCGACGTGACGGCAAGAAGCATCTCGGTTGTTCTCCAGTTTCGAGGCCAACCAAATGGTTCATCGCGGACCGATGCGGCATCACGCAATTGTGTGAGGCTAGCTGATCAGCCCCAGGCGGAAAGCTTTCGTGACGGCGTGCACGTTGTTTGTCACGCCGAGCCTCTCGCGCACCAATCGCAGATGGGTATCTGCCGTGTTGCGGCTGATGTTCAGGCGATCCGCAATATCGCCGACGGTGAGGCCTTCGGCAGCCCAGCGCAGGACATCCTGTTGTCGAGGCGACAGACGTACGGGTTTCGAAGTTCGTTTTCCCTCGGCAAGAACAACCGCGCAACCGAAGGCGCACGCGGCGACAAACTGAAAGGCGAGCCGGTCGTGAGGATCTGGCTCGAGCTTCTCCCCTGCAACGGAAAATCCCACCGCCTGTCCGTTCAAAGTCGCGAACGGTATCGTGAATCCGTCGCGTAGCTTAAACTCCGATGCCTCCGCCATGACCCGTCGGCCGAAAGAGCAAACGCTGGCAACCTGATCGATCTCGCTCCACCGGAAGGGCGTGGCCCCACGCTTCACGAGTTGGATGGTAGGGTCGCGATAAAGGTAGCCGTTCGAAAAATAGCGCTCTGACCATTGCTGTGGCCAGGCGTCAAGCAGCACATGGGAAATCTGCTCGCGCCTCAGCGCTCGCGGTGGCGGGATCGGTCCTGCCAGCACGTTTCTGGCGCCAAACCGCTCGGCATGGAAAATCAGGTGCTGGCAGATTTCTTGCTGGCTCGAGCTGTTGCGGATCTGATTGAGGAACTCGAACGTGTCATCGAGGTGCCGACGCCAAAGCGCAGGTGCTTCCATAGCGCATTGCTTCCATGATGATGGTCGTTTGGGGCGTGTGGCGCGGATGCCATTGAAGGTATCAAGCTTCTCCCATTGCTGGCAGACCGGGTGCTCGCCGAAAACTATCCCCTGTCTGCCTCCAGATCGCTATGTTGCTCGGCTGAGGTCGAGCCTGGCCTCGATGTCACCGCCAAGCGGGCCGAATGGGGACTGTTCAGTTCCCGGGGGGGCGTCACGCAGTGCCCGGGAAATAGAGCGAATTGCCTCTGCCTATGCTCGCTTCGAGTGTATCCGAAATGTTGCCGCCAGCATGATCGAAGTCAACCCCTGGCACCACGGGTAGGCTTGACCTGCGACAGGTCGCCATCAACAGGGGCAGAAGCGGAAGAACTTGCCCGAGCCCCTCGGTGGCAAGGATGGTCGCAGTCAGCCGACGTTTACAGCTATCCCGCACGCACGAGCGATAATAAGAATTGTATAAAGACATAAAGATTTGTTTATATCACCTTGACTGGAATCTTCTCTTCGGCGAGTGTCCGGTTGTCGATGGTTCTCTGATGCGGTTAGCCGCACGGAGCTAAGAGGGAAGCCGGTAGATGCCGGCGCTGCCCCCCGCAACTGTAAGCGGCGAGCCAAGCCTATTCAAGTCACTGAGGTGAATAGCCTCGGGAAGACGGGCTGAGGTGTCGACCCGCGAGCCAGGAGACCTGCCACGGCGAACAAGGTCCACACGCGGGGTGTCTCGGTGGGCGTAGCAACCGGCTCGTCTGCTTGCCAACGTCTGCCTTGCGTCCACGTCCCAATCATCGGGGTATGGTATGTCTCTCTCTAACAAAGTTCCTGTAGCCACACTTGGCGTGCCGCGCATTGGGCGCCGTCGCGAGCTAAAGCGCGCGCTTGAAGCGTATTGGTCCGGAAAATGTTGCGCTGCCGACCTTCTCAAAACGGCGCAGGCGCTGCGTGTCGCGAACTGGATTGAACAACGCGACCGCGGCGTCACAAAGATCCCGTCCAACGACTTTTCGCTCTATGATCATGTGCTCGACACAGCAATAATGGTCGGCGCTATCCCGCCACGCTATGGCTGGAGGGAGGGAGAAATCTCGCTCGACACCTATTTTGCCATGGCTCGTGGCAGCCAAGGAGAGGCTGCTGGTGGCGGGCAGACCGATCAGGCCGTGACAGCCCTGGAAATGACCAAGTGGTTCGACACCAACTACCACTACATGGTCCCGGAGCTCGCCGACGATCAAGCCTTTGCCCTATCGTCCTCAAAGCCGTTGGATCACTTCCTCGATGCCAGGGCGTTGGGCATTCACACCCGCCCGGTCATCCTTGGGCCGGTCACCTTCCTCAAGCTCGCCAAGTCGCCCGCCCGCGACTTCAACCCTGTTGCGCTGCTGCCGCGGCTTCTGCCGGTTTACGAGCTGCTGCTACGTCGACTGAAACTGGCGGGCGCCGACTGGGTGCAGCTCGATGAGCCGGCACTCGTGCTCGACCTCATTCCAAACGAGCAAGATGCGTTCAATTTTGCCTACGAGCGACTGTCGCAAGCGGTGCCGGAGCTAAAGATCATGCTCGCCACCTATTTCGGCGGGTTGGAGGACAATCTCGAGACCGCTCTTTCGCTTCCTGTGGCGGGCCTGCATCTCGACCTTGCACGAGCTCCCGAACAATTGGAGGTGGTGGGTCGGCTTGCGCCAAAAGACCTGGTGCTGTCGCTTGGCCTGATCGATGGTCGCAACGTCTGGCGCGCGAACCTGCGCCCCATGCTTGACCGGATCAAGCCGGTCGTCGCCGGCTGGCCACTGGAGCGAGTGGAGATCGCGCCGTCGTGCTCGCTTCAACACGTGCCGATCGACCTCGAACAGGAAACCGCGCTCGACAATGACATGAAGTCATGGCTCGCATTCGCGGCGCAGAAGATGGACGAACTGACCACGATCGCCCGGGCCCTGTGCGAAGGCCGCGACGCGGTTGCAGCAGAGCTGGACTCTTCCACCCAAGCAGCAGCCGCGCGTTTGACGTCACCGAAGGTCCATGATCCGCTGGTCGAAGGACGCCTCGCGTCTATCGACGAAGTCATGATGCGCAGGAAGAGCGGCTTTTCTGAACGTTCCAGGTTTCAGGAGGAACGCCTCTGGCTGCCGCCTTTCCCGACCACGACGATCGGCTCTTTCCCGCAAACACCCGAGATTCGCAACGCGCGTGCCGCCCATGCAAAGGGAGAACTGAGCCATGTCGACTATGAGGCGTTCCTGAGGAAGGAGATCGAAGCAGCCATCCGTTGGCAGGAAGAGATCGGCCTGGACGTGCTGGTGCACGGCGAGTTTGAGCGAAGCGACATGGTGCAATATTTCGGTGAGCAGCTTTCCGGCTTCGTTTCCACGCAGCACGCTTGGGTGCAGAGCTATGGATCGCGTTATGTGCGCCCCCCGATCATCTTTGGCGACGTATCGCGTCCCAACCCGATGACGGTGCGCTGGTGGCGATACGCCCAATCGCTGACTGACAAACCCGTTAAAGGCATGCTCACCGGCCCCGTGACGATTCTTAACTGGTCGTTCGTGCGCGACGATCTTGCGCGCTCGGTCGTCTGCCGTCAGATCGCCCTCGCCCTTCGTGCCGAAGTGGGTGATCTCGAAATGGCCGGTGCTAGAGTCATTCAGATCGACGAAGCTGCACTGCGCGAGGGATTGCCGCTGCGCAAATCCGAGTGGAAACCCTATCTCGAATGGGCTGTCGAGTGCTTCCAACTGGCCTCGACGGGCGTGTACGATGCGACTCAGATCCACACGCACATGTGTTACTCTGAATTCAACGACATCATAGACGCGATCGCGGCCTTGGATGCCGACGTGATCTCAATCGAAACCTCGCGCTCGCAGATGGAATTGCTCGACGCCTTCCGGAGTTTTGAATATCCCAATCAGATAGGACCGGGCATCTATGATATTCATTCGCCGCGGGTGCCGGGAGTCGACGAGATGGCGAACCTGCTTACGCAGGCGCGCCAGCGCCTTTGCGACAGTCAGATTTGGGTCAATCCCGATTGTGGTTTGAAGACGCGTCGGTGGGAGGAAGTCCGCCCGGCACTCGTCAATATGGTCAAAGCCGCGCGCAGCCTGAGAGACGCACCCAAGGCGGCCTAGGAAAAGTCTATGCCGTCGCCCGGGCGGGTGACGGCATAAACCGAGTAGTAGAGCTGAGTGCCCGCCGCAAGGCACCCGCGTCGGGCATCCCGTTTCGTCAGGACGTACAGAAACGGCGCGCGCTGACGGGCACTGATTTGAGGGCCCGGTTCTTCTTCCGACGCGTCGATCTGGAGGCGCCGATGATCACCGCAAAGCCGCTCGCTCGCTACAGCGCTCCTATGACGATCACGACTGAGTGTGCACAAGGTTACTCTGGCACCAAAATCGATGCCGTTGCAAGATGAGAACTTGGCTGGTGTGCTGCGCGGCTGTTTCCTGACGACGATTGATCAAGCACCTATACGCGGATTGGCTACCGCACGACCTTTTTCCGTCGCGGACCTTCCTCCTTCAATGTGGCGGGCATCGATCAAGTCTGCCCCAGCGCCGTATCGAGGATTATCCTACATCAATCAGACCGTGCAGCACGCCAGCCAAGTCCATGTTTGTTCCGTTTCTCATCACTCCTGTTGTGCCTGAAGGCCGCGCGCTCCGGGCTGTGCACCCCGACCAGCTTCGCCCTGCGCGCGCTACCCCCGTGCCTCAATGGCAACTAGCGGCGTATGCCGTGCAATATCCCAGATGAACCCGGCAAGCTCACGCGCAACAGCGGTCACCACCTTGACCGTCTGCTTTCCAGAGGCCGCAAGCCTTCGGAATTTGCCGCAAAGGCGAACCTGCGCCTTCCACGCGATGGCCTTTATAAGCTCTGGTATCTCGGCATTGCGATTTAACAAGGCTCGGCCTTCGCGCGCAGGAAAGCGGTAGTGCCACGCCGATTCGATCAGCATCGTGCGCGCCGCCGCATTTCCACTTCGGGTGATTTCGCCACGCTTGATCCTCTTGCCGCTGGAATACTCAGCCGGCACCAAGCCGAGCCAGGCCATGAGCTGCTTCGGGCTATCGAACCGATGGAGATCTCCGATCTCTGCGACGAGGGTGACGGCCGCTATCAGCTTCACGCCTCGCAAAGCCTGAAGCGCATGGACCAGCGGACCCAGCACCCAGCCAGAGACGGCCTCCTTCAAAACCTCGTCCAGTCTGTCGCAACGATCCTCCAAAACATGAATCCGCCGCTTGTATTCCTCGAAGACGAATTGCTGGTGCGGGAAGTCGAATTTCTGATCCGAAAGCCAGCCCCAATGAGCCTTGCCCCAGATAGCCTTCCCAGAGAACCGCCGGCCATGGCGCAAGAGGAAGCTCTTCAGGGCGGACTTTGCTGAGCTGACGTCGTCCTTCGCTTGCCGCCGAGCCCGAACGACATCGCGAATCGCTTCATGCGCTTCGTCCGGCACCCACACGGCAACCAGTTCGCCGGCTCGCAGCAGTCGGGCCAGCGTCTGTGCATCCCGGCGATCGGTCTTCACACGATCTCCCGGCCGGCGCGGCATCGAAGATGGCGAAATCACCATGCAGTCCACGCCGATCTTTGCGAGGAACCTATAGATGATGAAACCGCATGGTCCGGATTCATAGCAGACACGAAGCTGCGCGCCATCCTGAGCGATCTTTTTGAGTGCCGCATGCAATTCTTCCGGTCGATTGGCAATCGTGCCGAAATAGCGAACTTCCCTGTCCAGGCCATCGTCTGCAACCGCAATCACGATGGTGTCCTGATGAACGTCGAGGCCGATAAACTTCTTTCCTGCCGGCATGAGAGCTTCCTTTCTGCTGCTCGTTCAATGAGCACATTCAGGAAACCCCGATCTCGGAGCAAGTGATCGTCATTCGGTCAATCGAGGGCGCGCTCGCGAGCAGCTTTTGCTCCGCCGAGTTACACCACACACGAGCAGACGATCGTGAATTCAGATTTCCTGCTCTTCGAGAGCATAACCCGCCGAGCGTATAGTTCGGATGACGTTGTGGGGGGAGAGTGCCTTTCTCAGTCGGCTGACATGGACATCAACGGTGCGCGAACCGACATGGATGTTGGCGGGCCAGGCCGCGCTGACAAGTTCGTCGCGGCTGCAGACCTTGCCAGGATTTTCCATCAAGTGACGAAGCATGTTGTATTCGAGTGGGCCTAGATGGAGTTGCTGGCCATTGCAATGTACCCTATGGCTGCCGAACTCCATCTTAAGTTGTCCGCAGTTCAGCGACCCCCTTTGCCCCCCGTTGGGGAGCAGCGGTGCGCGCAGCTTCCCGCCCAAATAAGCAAGCAATTTAGCCGGCGCAAACGGCCGTAGGAAACTTTCATCAATGCCGGCCTTAATCAGATCGAGCTGTTGGTGCTCGGCGCCGGATGCGATCAGGGCGATGACGGGCAGGGCCTCGGTTTGCAGATCACCTTTCAGCCGGGCGCAGATTCTGGGGCCGGCAGCGCTAGCCACTTGACAGTCCAGGACAACAGCCTGCGGCTCACGCTCAGCCGCGTGCCGGATCGCGTCCTCGACGCCACCGGCCAGCTCAGTTGCGAAGCCGTCCACCTCCAGGACATGACTGAAGATTAGGTAGAACTCGGCATCCTCAGAACAGATCAGGATGAGTGGCGTCATATGCGGACCCTTCATAAATCAGCATTGCGCACCGGTCGCTCGCTCTCGAGCGCCGGTTCGATGCGCCAGCTGTCGTTCTACCGCTGCCACGAGACACTTCCCTCATGGCCCTTGGCCATGGCAATTGGTGTTGCCTGCAAACGAAGAGTACCAAACACCTCATGTACGGGGTTCCTTGTCTGGCCCGCGATGGAGACCGTGGATCAGCTTTGGATTGGGTCTGCCAGGCAGACCGGCCGGTAGATCCGAGCTGCTGCGCCAAGGAGTCCACGTCAATCGCAGCTACAGTTCGGCGCAGTTTCCCACCGGTAAACTCGACGCCTCTTTAATACGTGCACTATCTGATGCCGAGCTGACCCGTTGCTTGCTAGCTTCGTTCCCGTTTCCAATATCTCCCCTGGCCATTAATGCCCCCTAGCGGGTTCATCGTCTCTCAAGATCAGAAAAATCAAAATTCGTGCCAACACGAAGCGAGCCGCTGAAAAGATTTTGCGACTTTTATTTCAGGGGTTTAACGAGAATGCAGCAGAAGATGAGGCCGAACCCACAGTGTCGCGGACTCGACAAAACGCAACATTGCTGACGCCCGCGTAGCGTGCTTTCGGTCCCTTGCGGGTGATGGGGCCGACAGGGGCCAAATCTTCAAGATGTGCCTACAACAACCCCGCCTGCTCGACCTCTTTGCGCAAGTTCTGCCGGGGCCTAGGCCCGATCTGCTGGATCACCAATCCGGCTGCCAGTGAGCCAAGGTCGCCGCAGGCCTTGAGGTCGCGGCCCTGTGTGTAGCCATGCAGGAAACCGGCTGCGTAGAGATCGCCGGCGCCTGTCGTGTCGACCAGCTCCTTGATCCTTGTCGCCTGGATGGTGACGGTCTCGTCGCCGCGCGCGATGACCGAACCTTTTTCGGAACGGGTGACGGCGGCTATTCTGCAATCCTTGCGGATGGCGTCGAGCGCTTCCTCGAAGGAAGCGGTCTGGTAGAGCGACTTGATCTCGTGGCTGTTGGCAAAGACGATGTCGACGGTGCCCGAACGCATCAGCTCGAGGAACTCGTCGCGATAGCGGTCGACGCAGAAGGAATCCGACAGTGTCATCGACACTTCGCGGCCCGCCGCATGCGCCAGCTTCGCGGTCTGGCGGATGGCTTCCTTGGCGCGCGGCGGATCCCACAGATAACCCTCGAAATAGGTCACCTTGGCGCCGGCCGCCTTGTCGGCCTCGACATCCTCTGGGCCAAGCTCGACGCAGGCGCCGAGATAGGTGTTCATCGAACGCTCGCCGTCGGGCGTGACGAAGATCATCGAGCGCGCCGTCGGCGGTTCGCCCTCGAGCGGCCCGGTATCGAAGGCCACGCCCTGTGCCTTGATGTCATGCGTGTAGATTTCGCCCAGCGCGTCCTTCGACACCTTGCCGAAGAAGGCGGCCCGTCCGCCGAGGCTGGCGACGCCGGCCGCGGTGTTGCCGGCGCTGCCGCCGGAAGCCTCGATCGCGGGTCCCATGCGGCTGTAAAGCAATTCGGCGCGCTTGGCGTCGATGAGGTTCATCGCGCCCTTGATGATGCCGTTGGTCTCGAGGAAAGCCTCGTCGCATTGCGCGATGATGTCGACAATGGCATTGCCGATGCAAAGCACGTCATATTCCGGCATCAATGTGTCTCCGCCAAAAAACCGAGCCGGCTTCTTGCCATGCCGACCGGGCGCGCTCTTTGCGATGGTCTGACGCTTGCAAATGCGGCAGCGGCCTCACGCTGCAGCCAGACCTGCCTCCCGCCTCAAGAGATCGGCTCTGTCCGTCCTCTCCCAGGTGAACTCGGGCTCTTCACGGCCGAAGTGCCCGTAGGTCGCCGTCTTGCGGTATATCGGGCGCAACAGATCAAGCATCTTGATAATGCCCTTGGGCCTGAGATCGAACAGCTCAAGAATGAGGCGCTCGATCCTTTCTTCCTCGATCGTCGCCGTGCCGAAGGTGTTGACGAAAACCGAAACCGGTGCGGCCACGCCGATTGCGTAAGCAATCTGCACCTCGCAAACTTCGGCAAGTCCGCCCGCCACGACATTCTTCGCGACGTACCGGGCCGCGTAGGCTGCCGAACGGTCGACTTTGGAGGGGTCCTTGCCGGAAAAGGCACCGCCGCCGTGGCGTCCCATCCCGCCGTAGGAATCGACGATGATCTTGCGTCCGGTGAGGCCGCAGTCGCCACGCGGTCCGCCGACCACGAACCGTCCCGTCGGATTGACCAGGATTCTGATCCCTGTCGTATCCAGGTCGGTCGGCAAGATCGGCTTTATGATCTCCTCAATAACGCCTTCCCGTACGGCTTCCTGCGAAACCTCTTCGTCATGTTGCGTCGACAGGACGATGGTATCCAGCGCCACCGGACGCAAACCTTCATAACGGACGGAGACTTGCGACTTCACGTCGGGACGCAGCCAGCTGAGCTGTCCTGCTTTGCGGACCTCCGCCTGCCTTTTTGTCAAGTGGTGGGCGAGTTGGATCGGCAAGGGCATGAGTGTATCGGTCTCGTTGCAAGCGTACCCGAACATGAGACCCTGATCCCCCGCTCCCTGATCCAGATCAATCCCTCGTCCTTGGTCGACACCTTGGCTGATGTCAGATGATTGTTCGTTGATCGCCAGAACGACAGCGCAACGGCGACCATCAAACCCGATGGCGTCGTCATCATATCCAATGTCAAGAATGGTATCGCGTGCAACTTGGCTGTAATCGATCTGGGCGTCACTGGTGATCTCGCCAGCCAGCACGACCATCCCTGTCTTCACCAAAGTCTCACAGTTTTTCACCAGCGCTTCACAGGCCACGCGCCCCTTGGGATCCTTACGAAGAACGGCATCGAGAATGGCATCGGAGATGTTGTCGGCCATTTTATCTGGGTGTCCGGCGCCAACGGATTCAGAGGAGAACACAAACTGTCTAGCCATGGAGTAGCCTCCCTTCATCTATTTAAGTTCTAGGCGCCTGAGTTGGACGGTCCTACCGGTCGGTGATGCCAGGCACCGGGAAAGGAGCGCAGATGTCTGCGAATCCCTTGGTCGGGATGCGCGCAAACGACTAGTCTCCGAAGACAATTAGGAGGAGCTGCCATGATGAGCGGATTATCAGTATTTTCATTGATCAGCATCACGCCACATTTCCGGCAACGCCGCATTCGTCGATTCAACTCGGATGAACGCCCTTCTTGCCAAAGGCTGTAAGTCCCCGCTTCGGCCAGCGCAGCATAAGCGGTACAAATATTGCCGCCGCTAGAACTGATATTGCGCGGAGCGTAACATCACGAACCATTTTCAGACCTGAAGAGTTTGTAAAGTTTGGTTGAACGATCTGTTGCAATCCGGAGCCACTGGGCGGGTGCTGGTCGGGAGGTGAGATTGGCGGACCAGGCCTGGCACGGGACCGCGCACTCGATCACACGTCAATGGAGGTCTCCCCGGCAAAAAAGAGTGGCATCCATGGCATGCAGGAACTTGGCGCACAGAACCAGGATCGCCTGGTTGCTCTTCTGCTTCTGCTTCAAAGCATAACGTCATGTCAGCCAAAACAATGTCAGCTTTTCTGTCGATTTTGTTCCGTCCGCGCCCCTTGGCTCCTAGGCAATTTCTAGTTTGCTCAGGCCAAAAACCTTGGCAAACAACGTCCTTTTACCCAGCTCGGCCAGTTGGCACGAGTTTTGTTGGTCGCTGGGGACCGGCAACGGGTAGCGCGGGCGCCACCGATGACCATCTGCCTACGTGCGGAGAAACTGGATGAATATCGTCGATGAACCAACCGCGCTGGAGCAAGCCGCGCGAAAGCGCCTAAAGGATGTCCTTGGCCTCGATGGCGACGCGGATCGCTTGGCGAAGTTCTATCGCGAATGGGCCAATAGCTACGATCTGGATACTATCCACTACGGGTACTGCGGGCCGATGATCGTGGCGGAACTGGCGGGAGTTGTGCAAATGGCCTATTTGGCAAGGGAGCGAGCAGCCATCTCAATTATGGATGCCGGCTGTGGAACAGGCCTCGTCGGAGTGGAACTGGAACGCCTCGGGTTTCGCGTGATCGACGGGTTCGATCTCTCCGAGGAGATGGCCGAAAAGGCCCGGCACACTCACGTCTACCGCCACGTCAGGGGCCATGTCGATCTCAACGTACCGCTTTCCGACTACTCGGCGAGCTATGATATCACGGTCTGCTGCGGCGTCTTAACGGTCGGCCATGTCCAACCGGATCGGCTGCGTGAGTTGGCTCGGATCACGCGCCCGGAGGGGTTCATCATCACAAACACCCGCAAGAGCTATGCGGATGCCACGCGCTTTGAGGACGAGGTGAAGCGTCTTCAGGATGAGGGCGTACTCGCGCTAACACAGTGTCTGAACGACGGCAGATACGTCGCGGAGGAGGACGCGCACTACTGGGTTTTCCGGATACCTGGAAAGTACGGGCCCACCCAGGAAGAACGGCTACAAGTTCGCTGAGGGCCCCACATAAGGCAGCGCGTGCATCTACAACAAAGTACATCGGACATGACGGCAAGATCAATCGCGGAATGCCAGACGGAATCTAAGAGTGCGCTGCCGCGCAGGATCGGCTGTTCGTTTCCCAAATGCGCGGAACGCTCCGGAGCTGCGGAGATCTGGGGGCACCGACGGCCACCGTCATATCGACTTGGTCGCCGACGTGGCGCGCATGGGCCTTGGCCGTTCCGGTCTACAGGTCGCCCATTCCGTAAAATTGCAACTCAAGCGTTTGCTCGTACCTTCTTCGGCTGCAGTCCTTACGTGGGCTGCGTACGGTTTGCAGAACGCCTCAACGCGATAGCAGCGTTTCTGTACTGGCGAAACGCCCTTGTTGCCGCTGGCGCAGAAGCAAGGGAATACGCCGTGACAAGTGTAGTAGGCACGCGACCCCGGGCGGCTTTGCCGACAAATTGTCCCCCCTGTATCTCGATGCGGATCACAACAGGAGCTAGTTGAATGGTGTCGAATGTTGCTTTGGACGAGCGCCGGAACGCTGCTGTTTCGACGGGAGCCTCTTGGTCCGTCCCAATATATGTCGAGCGGGCTCAGGGTGCAGAGATCTGGGATGTGGAGGGACGGCGCTATATCGACTTCCTGAGCGGAATGGGTGCTCTCGCGGTCGGACA
>NZ_JBSKBP010000042.1:0-42497 GCF_053714275.1 Mesorhizobium sp. Arg314
TGGGTTCCTCTACCAGTGGTTTTGCTTCAGTAAACCACCACGCTGCGGATCGACTTGCCCTCATGCATGAGGTCAAAGCCCTTGTTGATGTCTTCGAGCTTCAGCGTGTGCGTGATCATCGGGTCGATCTGGATCTTGCCCTCCATGTACCAGTCGACGATCCTCGGCACGTCGGTGCGGCCGCGCGCGCCGCCGAAGGCGGTGCCCATCCAGCTACGGCCGGTGACCAACTGGAACGGGCGCGTCGAGATCTCCTGGCCAGCGCCGGCGACGCCGATGACGACGGACTTGCCCCAGCCGCGATGCGAGGCTTCCAGCGCCTGGCGCATCACCTTGGTGTTGCCGGTGCAGTCGAAGGTGTAGTCGGCGCCGCCGATCTGGTCGGCGCCGCGCTTGGTCATGTTGACGAGGTAAGGCACGATGTCGCCGTCGATCTCCTTCGGATTGACGAAATGCGTCATGCCGAATCTTTCGCCCCAGGGCTTCTTGTCGTTGTTGACGTCGACGCCGATGATCATGTCGGCGCCGGCAAGGCGAAGGCCCTGGATGACGTTCAAGCCAATGCCGCCGAGGCCGAAGACGACGGCAGTGGCGCCTTGCTCGACCTTGGCGGTGTTGATCACCGCGCCGATGCCGGTGGTGACGCCGCAGCCGATGTAGCAGATCTTGTCGAAAGGCGCGTCTGGGTTGACCTTGGCCAGCGCGATCTCGGGCAGCACGGTGAAGTTGGAGAAGGTCGAGCAGCCCATATAGTGGAACAGCTTGTCCTTCCCCATCGAGAAGCGCGAGGAACCATCCGGCATCAACCCCTGGCCCTGCGTGGCGCGGATGGCGGTGCACAGGTTGGTCTTGCGCGACAGGCAGGACGGGCACTGCCGGCATTCCGGCGTATAGAGCGGGATGACATGGTCGCCCTTCCTGACCGAGGTCACGCCCTTGCCGACATCGATCACCACGCCGGCGCCCTCATGGCCGAGGATCGCCGGGAACAGCCCTTCCGGATCGGCACCCGACAAGGTGAACTCGTCGGTGTGGCAGATGCCGGTCGCCTTCACCTCGACCAGCACCTCGCCTTCGCGCGGCCCTTCGAGGTCCACCTCCATGATCTCGAGCGGCTTTCCGGCTGCGACGGCAACGGCGGCACGCGTTTTCATCGTTTAGGTCCTTGATCTCGCTATGTTGAATGAGTTCGCCACTACCTCGTCATCATGACGGTCAACTGTTGCTTTCTGCTCTCTGGGATAACCGGACCGCACTCATCAAGAGGATCGAGATGCCGACGATCAGCGTTGAGACGACCGCAATTACTGGGGTAAGGTTATAATCGATGTCTTCAAACAGCTTTCGGGTGATGGTTTTGCCCTCTATGCCCGAGATGAAGAACGAGACGGTCGCCTCGTCAAAGGATGAGACAAACGCGAACACTGCACCTGTAACAATGGCTGGCGCAATCTGGGGCAGGATCACTGCGAAAAAGGCTCGCCAGCGTGATGCTCCGCAACTCAGGGCCGCCATCTCGAAGATAGGGTCGAACCTCTGTAAGGCCGCCGAGACGGTCAGCACCACGTACGGGACTGTCAGCATGGTGTGCGCCAAAAGGAAGGCGATGAAGCTGCCGGTCAGCTTGAGGGGCGCGAAAAACAGGTACAAAGCGATCGCGATGATAATGTGGGGAACAATCAGCGGGCTGAGGGCAAGTCCCAAAACAAGTGACTTGCCCGGCAGATCACCGCGGACAAGCGCGACGGAAGCGAGCGTTCCAATGATTGTCGCCGTGATAGTCGTGAACAGGGCTATACGCAGGCTGAAAAAGGTCGCAGCAAGCCAATCCGGATCAGTGAAAAACTCAGCATACCAGTGCAGCGTAAGCCCCTTAGGCGGAAACTCGATGTAAGGGGCATTCCCAAACGAAATCGGGATAACGATCAGCGTCGGTAGTAGCAGGAAGAAGAGGATCAGCGCGACGACGATCGCGAAGAGTGCCTTCCCGACCAAAAGCGACGGTTGCGCAGAATGACTTGTGTCAGACATTCCCGAAGCCTCCGGTGCGCGCAAGAACCCTGCGGAATGTGAACGTTAGCAGCAATGTCGCCGCAAGAAGCACTGTGGCGAGAGCCCCGGCAAACGGCCAATCAAGCACTACCGTGGTCTGCTGGGCAATCAGCGTCGCCATCGTCATCGTCTGTGGCCCGCCGACAAGGGCAGGGGTGACGTAGAACCCAAGGGCGAGGATAAACGTCATGAGCGAGCCCGCGAAAACACCGGGCAGGCTCAATGGCAGGGTGATCTGGTAGAAGGTGGTGGCTCGTCCGGCACCAAGGTTCGCAGCGGCCTGACCGAGCTCCTTAGGTATCGTCCGCAGGGTGCTGTAGATGGGCAAGATCATGAACGGCAGTAAGACGTGGGACATCGCCACGATTACGGCTCCTTCGGTATAGATCAATCGCAAGGGCTGTTCGAGAATACCGGTTTTCAGAAGTAGTTGGTTGACTACCCCCTGCCGCTGCAGAAGCAGGATCCACGCATACGATCGCACCAGGACGGAGGTCCACAACGGGATGAGTACACACGCGGCGATCCACAGAGTGTAGCGGCCTCGGGTATAAGCCATGGCATAGGCCACGGGATAACCGAGCAGGAACCCCACAACTGTTGCGACGAACGCCACCCAAAATGTCCGCAAGAGGATTTTGGCATAGATTGGCTCGGCAAACAGCCGCGCATAGTGTTTTAAGGTGAAATCGGGATCGACGAGGCTTCCCGCCAACATCTTGCCTACCGGGTAAAGAAAAGAGAATACCAGCAGCAGTAGTAGAGGCAGCAGAAGCAGAGCCGTCAGGCTGGCCGAATATTTGCCGCCACTGCCGATCATGAGGCGATTTTTCAGGCTGGGCATATGCGGAGGGAGAGGTCCAGAGGTGGCGCTCACTGATCGGTCCCCCGGGCGAAGAGATGGATAGCTTCTGGTCTAAACGAAAGGTCAACGCTCTCACCCCGCGCAAATGTTTGGCTCCCATGGCTGACTGGCAACTGGACATGGATCGGGGGACCTTCCCGGCCGTCAAGGTCAACAAGAAGGGTCTGGTGCGTACCAAGGTAAATCGAGGTGGCAACTTTGCCGGATACCCCGTCACCCGTGCCAGTACCCCGTTTTTGAACAGTGATGCTTTCAGGGCGCACGGCCGCGACTAACCGGGTACCTTCTGGGAACCTTCCTGTTTCGCTCGGCCGTCGCGCCACGGTAAAGCGCGCGGTGTCGAGAAGGCGGACTTCCGAGCCAGCGGCGCTTGCGCCAAGATAGTCGACCTCAAGGAAGTTCATCTTTCCGATGAATTCGGCGACGAACGGGGTCGACGGGTTCGCGTAAAGGTCTGACGGTGAGCCAATCTGGGCGATCCGGCCGTCATCCATGACGGCAATACGGTCTGACAGGGTCAGGGCTTCTTCCTGATCATGCGTAACGAAAATGACGGTTACGCCCAGGCGCTGCTGTAGTGTTTTTATTTCAATCTGAAGTTGTTCGCGGAGCTTCTTGTCAAGGGCGCCGAGCGGTTCATCCATCAAAAGCACCGGAGGTTCAAAAACGAGCGCTCGGGCCAAGGCGACGCGCTGCTGCTGACCACCCGACAGCTGCGATGGCCTTCGATCGCCATAAGAGCCCAAGTGGACCAGATCGAGGGCCTCACTCACACGGCGGTGAATCTCAGCTTTGGGCGTTTTCCGCATGCGAAGCGGGAAAGAGATGTTTTCCCGTACCGACATATGCGGGAACAGCGCGTATTTCTGAAAAACCATACCAACGTTGCGCTTGTTTGGCGCAACGCGCGTGACATCGGTCGCGCCGACCCGAATGACTCCCGATGTGGGTAACTCGAAACCCGCGATCATCATCAGCAACGTGGTCTTGCCCGAACCCGATGGGCCGAGCAGAGACAAGAACTCACCCGGCTGAACGTCGACCGAGACCCCGTCCACTGCCGTGACGGCCCCGTATTGCTTGACGATCTCGCTGACCGTCACACTCGAACCTTTCATGGAATTCCCCATTCCTTTTTGTTGTGGTGCCCATCCTTCCATACCGAGGGAACACTTATAAGGGATATTGGGGGCTGTGTGCCGGCTGGGAAAGCCTTTTCCGCGCGCGACGGATTATGAAGCCGGACTATTGGTTATGGCTGATGAGGTTGGAAGCGATCGGCCTGTGTGTTTCATCAATTGCGTGCTTTCGATAACATCGAATATCGTTGCCGTACTCGGGAGGCACTCGTTTTAATGGGTCGAGAGCACGGCTTCCACAGGGGCCTCATCTTCAGTTATACAATCTGTCAGTTAGAGTATCACGCTGCCGGAGTGCTTCGGCGAGGATCGCGTCTTGGTCCATGGTCGTGAGCCGACCTTTCTCCAGAACAATCCTTCCATCAATCATGACGGTATCAACCGGGATCATGGACGATGAAAGCGCCAATAGGATGCCCGTGTCATCACGCCAGGAGTGATGGGTTATGTCGCGGGCCTCTCGGATCACGACGTCCGCCCGCTTTCCGACCGTTAAGCTTCCAAGCCGATCGCCAAGGCCAAGATTGTTCGCCGCGTCGATCGTTTGCATGTAAAATGGATCTGCATCGTTCAGCCGTTCTCCGGAGGATGCAGAAAGGTAAAGACTGACGAGGCCTGCGATACCAATCGGATCACTTCCAATCGTATCGACGCCCAGCGAGACACTCACTCCATTTCGATAAAGATAGGGAAACCAGCATTTGTGCGGGGGCGTTACCCTAAACCGCAGAGATTATTTGGGCACCATGAAATGCCGGGCTTTTCGGAAATGATGAGCGCCACATCGGCTTCATCAAGAACGTTCATGTGGCCCAGCAAGGTACTAGGCCCCAATGCACCTAGTCTATGCATTCGGACAGCGCCGGTGTCTCCCCGCTTTTTTCTCTCGTCTGCAACGGCTTCTGGCAAAAATGACTGGTGTTGCCAAAGAATGACATTTGAGTCGGCAGCCAGTCTAACGGCTTCACGCGTCAAATCATCGGTTGCGGTCCCTTCGCCATAAAGACCAACGTATCCGCGCACCAGAGCGTCTTTGTCATTGTTGCGACCAATCTCACGCTTGCATTGGTCTATGACGCGTTTGGCATCAACCGGCGCTCGGCTCAACAGTGCGCCATTTACCAGCTCGGGCAAAATATCGGCAAATGACGACATATCATCCCAGCCGTACGGCGCCGATACCATAGCGCGAACCCCGCACGTCGTCATTGCCTCGGCAAAGGCATCCGTTTCAAACACCGTTCCCGGCTCGAAGAGCAGGGTGAAGCCGCGTTGGAGCATGGAGCAGGCAGCTGCTGCTGAGTAGGCCGCCGTAATCGATGGATCGGTTGCAGCCTTGAGTGTTGAGTAGTCGAGCTTCGTTGGCGAGAACGGCGCGCCATGATACGCCATGGCCGTCATATGCAAATGCGTTTCTATAAAGCCGGGATGTACTAAGTTTCCGGCGGCGTCGATTGACCTGTGACCCTGGTATGCGGACAGGATTTCAACCTCGGGGCCGACAGCAACAATGACGCCGTCTTTGACGGCAATTGCTCCCGGGCGGTAGTGGGGCTGATTGCGATCTCCTGTGAAGACATCGCCGTTGTAAATAATTGTGCCGACTATGATTTTTTGCACTTAATTGCTCCTGATGGCCGTCTATAAGACCCGCGCCCGCGGCTATTGGCGTGTCATGTGGGCTTTTGAGCATGGCGTGATGCCGCAACCTTAAACCGACTGTTCATCACAGTGGCCCGCCCTACACGGGGTCGCTCGGTCCGGTCGATAACGAATTGACAGGTGTGCGACCGTGGCTCAGAGGTTCCCGGAACGCGGCTCCTAGAAGGAGCCGCGCCTGCGGCTTGCACTACCTCGCTCACTGGGCGAGCCAGCTATTCCATCGTTCAAGGATTTTGGCGCGCGTGTCGCTATCCTGGGCAAGTTGATCCGCATCGACCATGCTTACCCAGTTCTCTGGATACGTCGCCCGCTGGATCCGTTCTGCCGGGGGAAGCGGATCATTCGCAAACCTGTTCGCTGAGTCAGCACCCACTTGCTTGTTATGAGCAAAATGTGCTTCGGGCCGAGTGATGAAGAAGTTGAGGAACGCCTTGGCCGCCTCGGGATGCGGAGCGTCTTTAAGTATTGACCAGTAGCCCACGTCTTTCGGTGCGCCTTTCCATACGATGTCAATCGGAAGCCCCTCATTTTTTAGGGGGATAGCGCGACTAACGTACATCATGGACATTACGACTTCGGAATTTCTCCATAGCTGCTGGCTCTGGTCACCGCTCGTCCACCAAACTTCAACATAGGGCTTGATCTGATCAAGCTTACGGAACGCACGATCCAGGTCGAGAGGCAGGAAATTTTCTGAAGTGACACCATCAGCGTACAGAGCGACTGCGAGTACCCAAAACGGGTCATTTGGTAGGGCCCGTCGACCCGGAAATTTTTTCAAGTCCCAGAAGTCGGCCCAAGTTTTTGGTGCGCTATCTGACGGAAACAGTTTGCTGTTGTAAGCGAGCACACCTCCGCCGATCCCCCTTAGAATGCCGTACTTGTGACAAGTGCCGGGAATTCCGTCGGTCAGGACATTGGGTAGTTCGCCGCAGTCGCCGAAGTCGTGGAGGTATTGGCTCTCTGAATAAAAATCAGACGGGTTTGCCGAGACGATATCCCAATCCATAGTTCCAGATTGAGTCATGGCCTTTACTTTGGTCCATTGTTCGCCTTGGCTGATTGCTACCGATCGGATTTTTACCCTAGTCAATTCTGTAAATGGATCATAAAAATTTTTCTTGAGCGACTTTTCGAATGACCCGCCTGACGCAACAATCACAAGTTCTTTTTGGAGTGATTGTGAGCCCCCCGGGGTCTGGGCGGCCGAATGGGCCGGTGATCGTGCGCTTTGTGCCAAAAGCAAGGCTGATGTCCCTGCAAGAAAGACACGGCGGGTAGTTTTCACCTTCATAAAAGTTCCCCCTGGTTATTAGGCACGCATCATATTCGGCCAAATAGCGCCCTTTAACTCTTGTGATTCGTTATGCTCGGCACGCAACTGTTATTGTTATGATCGAGCGCCGCCCCAATCCGAAGGCTCGAGAGGGGCACAAAACCTGCGGTGGAGATAACAATCGAAGGTGCCCCATAATAAATGAGACTTGGCCGCCGGATGGTGAGTTGGGAGTGTTAGAGGGTTCGCCCCAGTCGTAAAGAGCTTCCCTTGAGAATCGATGAATACGTCACTCTCGACGCCGTCGAGTTAGCCTCCCTGGTCAAGGTGGGGGACATTACACCCCGCGAGCTGGCGCAGTTGGCGCGCCGAGCGTGTGAACAGGTCAATCCCACCCTAAATGCCGTAGTCGAGTTTTATGAAGATGCGGAAACGGTTGCCGGGGCCGATGCAGGACATTTCCAGGGCGTCCCTTTTCTGCGCAAGGATATTGGCCCGGCAGAGGCGAACCGCCTCCAGGAAAAAGGATCCCGATTGTTTCAAGGTCATCGGCCGGTAGCTGACGGGTTCTTCTTTCAGCAGGCACGGAAAGTCGGTCTGCGAACGGTGGGCAGAACCGCTATATCTGAGCTCGCAATGTCCGGAGCGACCGAAACCCTCCTTCACGGCATCACACGCAACCCGTGGAACCCAGATCTTACCGCCGGTGGTTCTTCCGGTGGGGCAGCAGCAGCTGTCGCTGCGGGGATCGTTCCCATAGCGCACGCCAGCGATGGTGGTGGCTCGATCCGTGGACCTGCGTCTTGGTGCGGCCTGGTTGGGTTGCTCCCCTCCCGAGGGCGTATTTCCTCGGATGGGAATGAAGACCAAAGGGGAGGCCGGTCTCGCGATTTTGTTCTGTGCCGGAGTGTTCGCGACATGGCCGCCGCCCTTGACGCCTTTTCCGGATACCACGCGGGCGATGCTTTCGTGATCGTGAAACCGGAACGACCCTACATAGACGAGCTTGAGCGTCCTACCGGACCCCTAAAGATTGGAGTAGCCCGCAGGACCTGGGGACATTTGCCCGTTGAGCCCGAGGTTGTCCAGGCAGTCGATGATGTGGCAAAGCTGCTTGAAGGTATGGGGCATCAACTGACGGGAATCCCGGCACCCTTTGATTTTGAAGAGTTCCTTGGCCTCGCCCTGTCAGAGGCGGGAACTTACATGCTCTGGGTTGAAAATGTGGCGAAGGAAATGGGGCGTAGGCTTGATCTTGACGGCCTCGAGCCGATCAATCTTCGATATTATGAATATGGTCAGAGAGAACTCGCCGCCAGTCCAAATGTTCTTGCAATACTGGCACGGCAGGATGCAACGGTTCGCCGCATTCGCAGGCAAGTGGCTGCGGCAACCGGCGCCTTTGATGTTCTTCTGACGCCCACGCAACCGTTCGTCGCACACTCTCACGGAGTTCACAGTTTGTTGGACGCGGAAAGTTCCGCCGAAGAGTGGACAGCACAAGGTTACAAGGGCTGCCATCTGCCGATCTTCAACGTCACCGGGCAACCGGCGGTCTCGCTCCCGCTTGCGACTAGCTCGAGCGGCATGCCAATTGGCGTTCAGCTTGTAGCTCACTTCGGCGACGAAGCCACACTAGTGAGGATCGCGCGCGACTTGGAAGAGGCGTTGCCGTGGAATGGACGGCGCCCGCCGGTTCTTGCGACTGGCTGAAAATTGGCAAATTCCTGGGAGCCCATAACAAACCCAGCATCCGCATAACGTTTCGCCCATTAACAAAATTAGCCGTGTGGCAGAGCTTTCAACCGGAAAAGAAAAGCAAAAGGGGAATATGCATGTTTAGCAGACGCGATATTCTAACAATCGGGGCGGCAGCGGCAACGTCGGTTATCATGCCCCGGATCTCCCTTGCGCAGTCGACAGCGTCGCTGGTCGAGACAGCCAAGGCGGCCGGCGAAGACCAGGTTATCATTTCGATGGGAAGCGGGGTCTATCTCGACCTGATGAACGAACTGTTCTTCGCGCCCTTCACCAAAGAATCTGGCATCAAGGTCGTTCCGACCGGAGGCGGTCAGTCAGAAGGATTGGCTCAACTCAAAGCAATGACGGCAGCCAATACGGTCGAATGGGACCTGATCGGCTTGAGCTATGAAGTGGCACAATCGAAAGAGTTCAAGCCATTCCTCGAAGACTTGGGTGACCACTGCAGCAAGCTCCCCAATGTCGTCTCCAATGGCATTAAAGGGTCATGCTTCGGTACGGCTGTCCTCTGGGATCCAGGTGGATCGGTCCTCACGTACGACGAGCAGGCTTTTCCGAACGGAGGCCCGCAGAACTGGGCTGATTTCTGGGATGTCGAAAAATTCCCCGGGCCGCGCTCACTTCCAAACTTCAGCCCCTGGGTCGTGCTGATGGCGGCCCTGATGGCCGACGGCGTTCCCGCGGATAAGCTATATCCCTTGGATGTGGATCGCGCCTTCGCCAAGCTTGACAAACTGAAGCCGAACATTGCGGCGTGGTGGACAAGCGGCGACCAGAGCCAGCAGTTGCTCCGAACCAAGGAAGTGGTCGCCTCTATGCTCTGGAACGGGCGAGCTGCCCGCCTGAAGGAAGAAGGCGCCTCGATCAAGTATACATGGGACGGCGCCATATTCGAAGCACAGCTCTTTGGTGTGATCAAGGGTGGCCCTCACCCGAATGCTGCCAAGGCCCTTCTGGATTTTATGTACACCCGCCCCGAAGCGCATGCAGCCTTCATCAAGAAGATGCATTACTCGCTCCCAAACAAGGACGCGGCCGCACTACTCGATCCTGCCGTTGCGGCGGACTTGGTGACCGCACCACAGAACTGGCCGAAAGTTGCCCGTATGGACGGCGACTGGATTGACGCAAACCGCGCAGCGGTGACCGAACGCTGGACCAAATGGATCACGGGATGATCTGAGCGGCCGGTGTGAGATAATCCGCTTATACTCGACCGCGGCTGCGCCGACCGGCGTGTCGCGGTCGCTGGCGGCCGGTTTCAAATGACACAATCGACCCCGATGCCGCTTAAGCGAACTCAATCGACAAGAAGCACATGATGCAAAAGATAACAGCCGACATCCTAGTCATCAACGGTGACATTTTCAGCGGAAACCGGGCGATGCCCCATTTCAAGCCTGGCGCCATCGCCATCAAGGATGGTGCGATCCTAGCGGTAGGGCCGGAGCAGAACATTCTGGCTGCCTATGATGCCGCGAAGAAGATTGATGCCCGGGGCGCGCTTGTGCATCCGGGTCTGATCGAGACCCACATGCACATGACCGGCATGGCCTATCATGGCGCGCCTTTTTCACCCCAGAGCGGGCAGGGCACGAAGTTGAATTACGCCGCTCTCAAGGTGGCCACGACTCCGGAAATTATGTCCGCTTATTCGGCAGCGGCCGCCTGTTCGATGCTGCAGCGCGGTTTCACGCTTCATTTTGAACCGGGAACGGTATTTGAAACGGATGCATATGCTGACGCCATGACGCGCGTCGGTATGCGTGCGATGGTATCCGCCCCGTTCGCCTGGGATGACATTTCGTCATTCCGCTCCATTTTTCCCCAGCTTCACAACGATGCCCTCGAAGAGCGCGCCCCTGCGGGAGCCAAGCGGGCCGTCGACGAATGGACCTACGAGCTCAAACGGAACAAGGACGAAAATGCGCTCGTTCGCGGGTACGTCTGCCTGTACGGCGAGGGAACCGCCACGGACGAGCTGACAATAGAAGCGGCAAAAATCGCCGCGGACAATAATGTCATCCTGTGGCAACACCAGTCTTTCTTGGCCGAGTTTGTTGCTGACGAAAAGCGCAAGCGCGGCGATTCCGGGGCAGTACGCATGCACCGTCTTGGCGCCCTGCGGCCGTCCACGATGTTAGCACACATGAACGTCCTTGATCAGGAAGACGTGGACCTGATCATCTCGGAAAAACCCGGCTTGTCCTGGTGTCCGAACAACGCCCTCGGTTACCGCGTGACGCCGCCCAACAAGTGCTGGTTCCCCTATCTTTACAATCAAGGTGTGAGCGTGTGCCTGGGGGTCGATACGACGATTGTCCATCCAATAGGCATAGCCGGGTTGCTGAGCCTTTACCTGTCGGCGTCGTTTGGCGAACGCTTGAACGACGCAGATCCCTTCTACATGCAGTCCATGGACGCGGCCCGAAACATCGGCTTAGGAGACCGGATCGGCAGTCTCGAAGTTGGCAAGCGGGCCGATATTGTGATTCGAGAGGCGCGCGACATTACGCACCACTCGTGGCGTGATGACACGGGCATCCTGTTGGCGCTTTCATCGTCCATGATCCCGGTTGATACCGTCCTTGTTGATGGCAGAGTCATCCTCGAGAAAGGACGCCTTGTTTCTGCGGACCAAGATGCGATTTTGGCTGAAGCGGTGAGCCAACGGGACGCGCTCGCAAACCGCTTTAGTTCCTAGCGTAAGGCCAAACGGCTTGCTCCAGCGAGTGCGACAGTTCGCCTGCAAGCCGACAGGGCAACACACCCGGCGCGATGCGGTTGCCTGCGCTATTGACAGCCCTCCATGCCCGACCCATAGTTGGCTTACGACTAGGGAACGCTAGCTAGAGGTCTGGTCTCCTCCGAGAATGACGAGCCCGGTTGCCATGGCGCAAAGCCTCACGAATACCGATGAGTTCCTCCAGAATCTGAGCCGCGGCAGCCGGTTTGTGGTCCAGCGAACGGAGGACAGCGACGTTTCCGGAGAATATCGCGTCCTGCCTCCTAACGAATATGCGTCGGGTCACGTAATGGGGTACTATGACGCCCGCAATCCTAGCCTGACGATTCGTAACGTCGAAGCCCGGTATGGGTTCTCCGACGACGAGCCGGGACTTGGTCGGTTGGTTTTCCTGCTTCACCTGGCGGGTTCACGGTGCATCGAGCTTGGTGGGGTACATCGGGTTGAACTTAACGGCCCGACCCTTGGGGTCTATTATCAACCACGCGGTGTGGGCAAGCGCAGTACTTGGATACGGGGAACCAATGAGACATCGCTGACCGTTGGTATCTGGCCGGAGACCCTGTCTGAGATTTTCGGGTTTTATCCAGGTTGTCTCCCGGATTTCTCGAGTACGGGGGCGGCGAGGGGAGAGGCGTTCCTCTACTCGCGGCCACTGCCTTTTACCCTCATGTCGGCCGCGGAACAGCTGCTCCACCCGCGTATCCACCCGATTCTAGCCCGCAATTACATCGCGACAAAGTCCAGCGAGCTTCTCTACCTAAGTTTGAGCACGCTTCTGACCGACCACGAACAGGTGAGCCGACCCGGTACAGCACTTGATCGGGTACAGCAGGTCAAAACACTGGTCGACGCCAGCTTGCGGAATCCGCCGTCATTGACTGAACTGGCCGCAAGGGTAGGGGTCTCGGCGCAGGAGCTGTCCAATGAGCTTCGCGCCGAAACCCGAGTGGGGTACGCGCAGTACGTGACGGATCGGAGGATGAAGCGCGCGCGATTGCTGCTTGAAGGAGGGGATACTCCGCTCAAGCAAGTTGCCTTCGAGGTCGGCTACGGCCACACCTCAAACTTCTGCGCTTCCTTCAAGCGACATTTCGGTATGACGCCGAAGCATGCGCGGTGACGCTGAGCAATCGTTCGCGCGCATAATCAATTCGATCCGAGGATAATTCATCAGCCTCGCGCCGCGTCGCAGGGCGGGCCATGGTTCCGATACTAAGTACGGAGCATCCCATGGCGACCACCCGCAAGGTTATTATCACTTGTGCCGTGACAGGCGCAGCTCACACACCGACCATGTCGCCCCATCTGCCGATTACTCCTGACGAGATCGCGGACCAGGCTATCGATGCGGTAACCGCCGGAGCTGCGATTGTCCACTTCCATGCACGCAATCCGGAGGATGGCCGGCCGACGCCGGACCCGGATGTCTACGCGCCTGTTATAGAACGCGTTTCCGCAGAAACCGATGTTGTCATCAACATTACGACCAGTGGCGGGGCAAAGACCACCGTGGCCGATCGTATGGCGGCGGCCTTGCGGTTTAAGCCTGAGCTCGCCTCCCTCAACATGGGATCGCTTTCCCCCTATGGTCGCCAACGCATCCTAGAAAAGTTTGACGCATGGCAGCACGAGTGGGAACGCGAGCTTTTCACGGCGGCGCCGTCGCGCGTGTATCCGAACACCGAGGAAATGATTTCAGAGACGATCCGTCAGGTCGGCGCCGGCGGCACCAGGTTTGAATGTGAATGTTATGACGTCGGCCATCTTTACAATGTTGCCTATTTCGCGGAGATCGACCTACTCAAGCCGCCGTTCATCATCCAGACGGTGTTCGGCTTCAGTGGCGGCATCGGTCTCGCAGCTGACCATGTGACCCATATGCGGACGGTCGCCGACAGGCTTTTTGGCCAGGACTATCATTGGTCGGTGCTTGCTCCAGGCAAGCACCAGTTCCGGTTATGCACCATGGGTGCGACAATGGGCTCGAACGTCCGCGTCGGCATGGAGGACAACCTCTACCTTGAGCGGGGGAGATTGGCCCGATCCAACGCCGAGCAGGTCGCCCGAATGCGGGACATCCTGACACTACTGGGCCTGGATGTTGCAACCCCCGACGAGGCCCGCCAGATCCTTGGGCTGAAGGGCCGGAGCTGAGAGACCTCATGGTAGACGCACCGACACCAGGAGGGGAACGCAAGCCTGTCCGCGCGGAAGCGGGTCCATGGTCGGTCGAAGATATCCGCCGGATGCCCCTGCAGGGGTTCCAACGCTCTCTAGGGATCGTAATTGACGACGTGGCGCCTGACGTCGTCACCGCCCACATTGACATTGATGAGCGGCATATGAACTCGGGGAGTGCAGTGCACGGGGGAGTCCTGATGGCCCTTGCGGACAGCGTCGGAGCCATGGGTGGCTTACAGAATCTCCAAGCCGGGCAGCAAACCGCAACGCTCGAATCGAAGTCCAATTTCGTTAGGGGATGCGTGGGATCACGTCTTTGTGCAGAGTGCCGGCCCGTACACCTGGGGCGGAAAACGTCGGTCTGGCACACGGTTCTGCGCGATGATCAGGGGCGCATTTGCGCTCACGTGTGGCAGACACAGCTGCATTTCGAAGCAGACAAGGGCTAGCTCGCGGCGCCCTTCATAAGCTCAATCCAGAGCCGCATGCCTACGGGCAGCGCATCATCGTTGAAGTCGTAAGCGGGGTGATGCAGCCCTTGCGTCGGCCCGTTACCCATGAAAATGAATGCGCCCGGTGAGGCTTCCAGCATGTACGAGAAGTCCTCAGCGCCCATGACCGGTGTAAACGTCCTGTCGACGGCCCGTTCTCCAAAAACACGCGCAGCTGCATCGCCGAGTTTGCGGGCCTGGGCAGCGTGATTGCGCGTCGAAGGGTAGCCCCGCCGGTAATCTATCTCAACCTCGGCGCCAAACGCGCGGGCCACCAAAGGGACAATCTCTTGGACCCGCCTTTCAAGAAGATCGCGGTTTGCCGTTGAAAGTGTCCGAACCGTGCCCTTGAGAACCATCTCGGGGGAAATCACGTTGTAAGCCTCCCCCGCGTGCATGGAGGTCACCGAAAGGACCGCGGGGTCGACAGGATCAACTTCACGGGAGACAATGGCCTGCAGGGCAACGACGATGTGGCTGCCGACCACGATCGGGTCAATCGATTCATGAGGCCTGGCCGCGTGTCCACCGCGACCTCGCACAAGAATGTCAAAGCGATCCGAAGCGGCAAGCATAGCGTTGTCGCAAATAGAAAATCGGCCGACGTCCAGCCCCGGCCAGTTGTGCAGTGCATAAACCTCTTCGAGGCCGAAATCCTTGATGAGGCCGGCGTCAACCATTACCTTGGCGCCGGCACCACCTTCCTCGGCCGGCTGAAAGACTGCGATCAGTCGTCCTGGAAACGTTCGGTTCGCGGCGAGATGGCTGACTGCCCCAAGGAGAACGGCCATATGGCCGTCGTGGCCACAAGCGTGCATCATGCCGTTTTGCGTCGAGGCGTAAGGTAGTCCCGTGGCTTCGATTATTGGCAATGCGTCCATGTCCGCGCGGATGGCAATGCTTGGACCCGGTCCAGCCGCACCTTCAACAACGGCAACCACGCCGCTCTTCCCATAGTCGGTAACAACCCTGTCGCACCCGAATGCGCGTAGCCGTTCGGCTACAATTCTCGCTGTATGAGGCAGGTCGAAGAGCAGCTCTGGATGACGATGAAAGTCATGGCGCCACTGGCGCACGACCGGGAGAATATCATCACCAGGAAACATGAACCACCTTGGGAGTTGGAGAGCCGAGTTCTAGGAATTTTCACTCTCGAAGATACGGAATGTCTCGGTGGTGAGCTCCATAAACAGGTCAAGCTCTTGCTCGGTGATCGTGAGGGGTGGCGCCGCCATGAACCATTCGCCGAATTTGCCACTCGCAGCACGTCGCGAATAAAGGTGAAGCCCGAGGTTCCTGGCGATATCGGAAATCTGGTACGAGGCCTGCTTCGATCCCGGGAACATGGTCTTGGTTGCTTTGTCCTGAACGATTTCAACGGCATTCAAGAGTCCGAGCCCTCGGACATCCCCAATGGTCCTGCTCTTGTCCTTGAGGGCGTTGAGCCTCTCCCGGAGCAGGTGGCCCATACGCGTCGCGGTGGCCATCAAGTCATTGTCCAGCAACTCCCGCAGCACGGCCACTCCGATCGCCGAAGACAGCGGATTGCCCGAATACGTATGGCCATGAAGGAACCCGCCAGATTCCACAACCTTGTCGACGATCCGGTTGGGGGCGATCATTGCCCCGAGGGGCGTATAGCCGGCACTCAGTCCCTTGGCGCAAACAACCAGGTCCGGCAGCGCGTCCGGCCAATGGTGCGCCGCAAGGAACGTGCCGGTGCGACCTGCACCGCACATTACTTCATCAAATATCAGGAGGACGCCATGGCGGTCACAGATCTGGCGGACTTTCGTATAATAACTGTCTGGGGCTACCAGAGCACCGGTCGCGATGCCACCGACTGGCTCCATGATAAAGGCGAGCACGGTTTCCGGGCCCTCTGCCAGGATCTGCTTCTCCAAAGCGTCGGCACAATGGTCTGCATAGCTTTCGACTGTAAAACCTTCCGGCACTCGGTAACTCAGGGGTGACGGGACCTTTGGCATGATCTGCATGATCGGCCCGAACATGGCATCGCGGTCAGGATCACCGGTTACGGCAGCGGCGCCAAGCGTGGCACCGTGATAGCCGGGGAGGCGGGCAAGTACCTTCCAGCGGTCGCGTTCGCCGTTCACATAGGCGTACTGGCGGGCGAGCTTAAGAGCCGATTCAACGGCCTCCGAGCCGCCTGAAACAAGAAAAGTCTGGTCGAAGCCCGGCCCTGCCAGCTGCGCGATGAGCTTGCAGAGCTCATCCGTAGCGTCGCATGTGAATGCGGTCCGGATCACATAGCTGATGCGGTTTGCCTGGTCTAACATGGCATCTCGGACCCGTTCGTTGCCGTGTCCGATGTTTGCCGCAACTGCCCCGGAAGATCCGTCCAGGTAACGCTTGCCATTAGCGTCCCAGAAGAAGATGCCTTTCGCGTGCGAGACGGTAAGAGTCTCTGAAACCCCCCGGCCGGCGTAGAATGCTTTGGCCGAGGATTCTTTCTGAACCGCACTTTGGGATTGCATCATTCTGTTCCTGACTTCTGAAGGTTGTAAGCGGACGCCTTAGGCAGCGGCCGAAACTCGTTGGAGAACGTCTCGAACCCGTAGGCTCTCAATCTCGAGGACCGCGTCACGGATCGTTTCCGCGACTGTTAGCCCGAGGACAGGTGCAGTGATGGTTAAGAATTTGGATTCAACTTCGGGCCGATCGAACGCTGGCCCCCCAGGAGCGCCGGTTGGGACCTCGGCGTCGGCAAGCACCTTAGTTCCGTCATTCAATGTGACGGTCACCCTGGCGGGCAAAAGCCGCTTGGAATAAAATTTGTCATCCGCACCTTCAAGGACTGACAACTTCACGCGGGAAGCAGTCTCCTTCAGCGCGGGGTCGAGCAGGTCGCCGTCGCGCAAACCGGTTGTTGAAGACTTGTCGTGTAGTTCAAGGGCTACGGCATAGGGAATATGGAATGCGGCCTCGACCGTTGAGCCGGGCCAGGGACCATTGAATTCCCGGACAAATTCGCCAACCGTCTCCACGCGCACTTCCTTGACTTCCGGGGCCCAGAACGGTTGGTCGCCCTGAAGCCTTCTGAGTGCGTCAACGGTTGTGTGGATCCACCTGCACACACCGTATGGCTTGAAACCGGTTTCAAGGATGAAGAAGCGGTTTCCCCACGCGGCCGTGAGCGCGCTCTCGTCAAACCGGTCGGACCCAGCCATGGCCCAAAAACCGTCGTCGCCGTCGAAGATTGTCCGGTTTCCATGGAAACCGGCACGCACCAGCTCGACGGCGGTGATTGCGCCTTTGTTCGCCCACCCATAGTTGTTCTTGAGCAGGCTCATAGGCCGCGAATGGAATTTGCGCAGGTAGGGGAGGGGAGCGTGCATCGCTGTCAACCCGAAGGCATCGGCAACTTCGACATTGTTGAAACCGTGAAGCCGGCTTGCGGCGCTGCAGGCACCAAATATCTGCCATGACGCGAGACCCTTCACCTGCCGGTCTCGCTCCTCACTGGGCCGGAGTGCCGTGCCAAGCCGGAGCGACATTTCATATCCGCAAACCACCGCCGCGATGAGCTGTTCGCCCGTAGCGCCGGTCTGTTCCGCCACCGCAAGAGCGGCAGGTATGATCGATGCGCCCGGATGACCGAACAGTACGAAGGAATCGTCCAGGCTGAGCATGCTCGCGCTGGTCGCGTTGGCGTGAGCGGCATTGGCTACCGTCATGCGATTCATGGTGCCAAAAACCGTGCTAGGCCCGCCGCCATCCGTTCCGGCAAGGTATCCTCTCATCATCCGAGCGCCTTGTGTCGCGCTCCCAGCGATCATGCACCCGATATGGTCCAAGAGCAGGAGCTTCGCCTTGTCGCGGACGTCACCAGGCAGGGCGTTGAAGGTTGTGCCGGCGACCAGGCCGGCAATATGTTCGGTCAGCAACATGAACCGGCCTCCGTGCTCGCGGTCCGATCCAGATCGGCAGGAAACTTGGCCGGCTGATGAGCCCGCCGCGGTCATATTTATTGTCATGACCGTCACTTTAACTGCCCTGTGTTCCGGGGGGCAGCGCCACTTCGTTATGGGGACTTCCGCATTGTTATTCGATGCCGACCCGTCAGTTCCTCGGCGTCGACCGAATCCGAGACCCCGAAAGGAGGTGGCCCGGCAGTGGCGAAAGCCTCATATCTACTCTCCTGCCGACGTACGGCGAATGCTCGACACTGCCCGTTCGTATCCCTCGCCGCGGGCAACACTTCGTCCGTTGAGCATCTACACCATGCTGTTGCTGGCCTACTGTGCGGGTCTGCGGCGCGGAGAGTTGGCCAGGCTGGATCTTGGTGATGACGTTAAACCCGGTGACGGCACCATCACGGTTCGACAGACCAAGTTCTTCAAGACCCGAATCCTGCCACTCCCCGACAGTGTGATGGCCGAACTCCTGACCTACATCGCTGCACGGCGTCGGGCTGGCGCACCGCAGGATCCACACTCCGCCCTGTTCTGGCACGTCCACGGCAGATCCCACTACACGCCCGAAATGATCACCTGGATGCTTACAGACATTATACGTCGCGCCGGGTTGAAGCCGTTGCAAGGGCAACTCGGGCCTCGCGTTCATGATCTTCGGCACTCGATGGTCGTGACCCGTATCCTTGAATGGTGACTTCAATTTCGCCAAACTCAACGCGCTGCTGCGAGCAAAGGCCGAGAGAACCATCAAAGCTCTGTGGGACGGGGCCGGCGCGGTCGTCGACCTCTTCACCCCAGCCGAATGTGCCAGCTACTTCAAAGCCGCAGGATATGAACCGGATCAAATAGGACGTGCTCTTAGTAGGCGTTGCGTTTTCCGAGGTCCGCGAGGATTTCGCGTGCGGCATTGTGGCCCGGGACACCCGAAACGCCGCCACCAGGATGGGACGACGCGCCGCACTGGTAAAGCCCGCGTATCGGTGACCGGTAGTCGGAGTAGTGGGCGGCTGGCCGTTTGAAGAACATCTGGTTGATGCTCATGTCGCCATGGTTGATATGGCCGTTTGGAATATTGAGTTGATCTTCAATATCTTTCGGCAGCAACAACTGGGTGTCGATGATGCCATTGGAAAACCCGGGTGCAAACTGGTCTAGGGTGTCGAGCACGGATTTCAAGAATCGTGGCCTCTCCTGGCCCCAGGATCCGTATGTCAGTTCATAGGAGGTGTGGCCACCATAAATCTGAATGATGTGCTTGCCTTTCGGCGCAAGACCGGGCTCCAGCACAGTTGGCTGGGTGATGATCATCGAGGGCTGGGAGGAGTACCAGCCAGGCGCGGCTTCGACGTAGGCCCGTTCAAGGTACTCCATATTCGGTGCGATTTGGACGATCGCCGGATTATCCATCCGGGCCTCCGCCTTGTTGTAAGAGGCATAGTTCGGCAAAGCCTCGCAGGCGATATTTAACTTGAATGCCGCACCCTTCGTCTTGAAACGCTGGATTTCGGCCACGAACTCGGCGGGCAACTCGGACTCTGAAACAAGCCTTCCGAAGAGGAGCTTGGCGTTGAGGTTGCCCACGATTGTTTTGGCGTGATATTCGGTCCCGTCCTTGGTAACAACAGCTCTCGCGCGCCCCTCACGGACATCGACCTTGACGACATCCTGTTCGGTCAGGATTTCGACACCGTGGGCGCGCGCACAGTCTGCCATTGCCCGGGTAATCGCCCCCATGCCCCCGACAATCTGACCCTTGATCGCGTCCGCCTCAACCCGACCGGTGCTCCCACCATGGAGCGCCAGCCACGCAGATCCAGCCGACCGCGGACCGATCAGGCTGCCACCTACCGCAAAAGCGAAAGCTGCCTTGACTTCGCTGCTCTCGAACCAGCGGCTGAGATATTCCTCGGAACTTTGCGTGAAGAGATCAATCAGCTTATAAAAGTCGTTGCCGACCATACGGTTTGCCCATAGGAACTTGGCGGTCTTCATGCGCCCGGGGAAGGACTCCGCGACAAGGTCCACGGGAGTTTGAAGCTTCAAGTCATGGATGAACTCGGCAACACCTGCCAGGTGAGCACGGAATTCGGGGTAACGGGCAGCATCGGACTTGGAAAAGCGTGAGAGGTTGGCCTGTGTCTCGGCTATGTCGCCGCCGACCATCATTGAGCGCGTATCATCAACCGGTCTAAACACGCGGTAATCGGCCTTGAATGACTTCAGGCCATACTTTTTGAGTTCAAGATCCGAAACCACTTTGGGATGGATCTGGGCCCCCACGTACGAGTATACCGAAAAAGTGAAGCCCGGAAACACCTCCTGGGAGAGTGCTGCACCGCCGATCACATCGCGTCGTTCGAGTACCAGTACCTTGAGGCCGGCCTTGGCAAGGTAGCAAGCGCAAGCCAGCCCATTGTTTCCACTGCCGATGACGATTGCATCATAATTCTTGCGCATTTCCTGCCCGTACCTGACTTGCGCCTGCGAGGTGAGCGGCCGCACCCGTTGGCTGGTTGTTATCGATCCGTGCATCACGCACTGGCGCGAGGTGGAGCGAGCGCACGAACACTGCCTAAGCTTGTGACATAAGCGGGCGGCGGGTGATCCGTTGTTTTATTATGGCTTGGCCGGCGTTGTTATGAGCAGGGCCATGGAGGATGACCCGTAGTGTCAACCGGCGGTGCTTTCCAGCCGAGCAAATCCCACGGCAACTATTCCACAGGCGAGTGCCCTGACCAAAATCGAAAATACGGCCGCCGCTCATTGGAGATACTGGATACTGTTCATCGGATGCGGGCTATCTAAGCAATGGGCAGTAGAAGCATAACAGATCGTGGCGACATAAGGTTTCCACTCAGCGCACATTTCGCGGAGCCTGTCTATCGGGCGGGCAAGTAACCGCGCCACCAGCTCGGACGTGTTGCGCACCCTGAATTTCGCAATCATGTTCGCCCGATGGACTTCTACAGTCCTCAGGGAGCAACCTATCGACCGGGCCATTTCCTTGCTGGTGAAGCCGTTAACAAGATACCGCGCAATCCGAACCTCTGCCGCGGTCAGGCTGTGACCCTGAGTTTGTTCGACAGCAACCGGGCGATAAGACCAGATTGCCAGTTCCTGAGGATTATCTCGATCAAGCGCGGCACCATGCGCCTCCATCCAAACTGTCTCGCCATCCTTGCGGCGCATGAAACGCGTATCGCGGTGGACGGGATCGTTTTGCATAGCGCGGCGAGCCTTTTCGCCGATCACCTCATAATCGGTTTGACCGGGGTAAAGCACCCTCATCGACTCGCCCTCTACCTCCCGGATAGACCAACCAAAGACGAATTGGACCCGATAGCTTGCCCGCAGGATGACTCGATTTGAAAGCACCAGAGTCGCGTTTGGCGCATTCAGGAAGCCAATGCGATCAAGATTGCCTAGGTTTGAACTTGGCACATTAAGCCTCCACGTAGGGACTACGTATTCTTACCAATGGTCGCCTGCGACGCAATCCGCAAAGTTGCCGCGAAAGTGGAGGGCGAGGTGAGTAAGGTTTTTCCCAGTGCAGCAATTGCGCTGGGCGGCTGGCACCAAGGATCTGACAATCGCGTCGAACAACTGCGGTGTCGACGATTTTGGGCTTGGCGTACTGCTGAAGACGAAGCAGAGATGATCTCTTCTTATGTTGGCGAGAACGCCGAGTTCATGCGGCAGTATCTCAGTGGTGAGCTGGAGCTCGAATTTAACGCTCAGGGCACACTCGCCGAACGCATGCGCGCCGGCGGCGCCGGAATCGCTGGCTTTTACACGAAGACTGGCGTTGGCACAGTCGTCGCCCAGGGAAAAGAGCACAAGACGTTCAAAGGTGAGACCTATGTGCTCGAGATCGGCATTGTAGCGGACGTGGCGATCGTCAAAGCCTGGAAGGCTGACACCTCAGGCAACCTCGTATTCCGCAAGACGGCCCGCAACTTCATCCCCCGGCGGCAACGTGTGGCAAGATCTGTGTCGCAGAGGTTGAAGAGATCGTGCCGGTCGGCAGTCTCGAACCCGATCAGATTCATCTGCCCGGGATTTACGTGCATCGCTTAATTCAGGGCGAACACGAGAAACGCGTCGAACAGCGTACGACACGCGTCGCAGCTTAGACGGAGGGAATGTGGCTGGATCGGGACCAGATGGCGTAACCGAAAGCGATTTGCGCAGCGCTACCGAAGCGGCAATCGTAAATCAACCCGGGGTTATCGTGACCCACGGCATTGAACTCGGGTTAACGGCGGTTTCGGGATTGCGACGGTCCTGATTCTGTTGGTGGCGTTGTTCGGAGAGCACCGCCATGCATGAGACTGCCGAGAAGCCGCGTCTGCGGCTGTTGCTGGACCATTTCGCCCTGATTGAGGATGACCGGGAGGGGTGGCGGGTGGCGCATCCTCTGTCTGAGGTTCTGCTGCTGGTTGTCTGCGGCACGATCGCGGCGGTCGATGATTTCGAGGACATCGCCGATTGGGGCGAGGACAATCTGGCCTTCCTGCGCCGTTTCCTGCCATATTATCACGGCATTCCCGGCGCGCCGCTGCGGTTGCTGGTGAACCGGATTGATCCGGGCTGTTTGCGAACTGCCTCCCGTCCTAGGTGGCGGCGAGGCGTCCGGACGCGCGACGGCGATGGTGGCAATAGACGGCAAGACTTCGCGCGGCAGCCACGATCGTCCTAGGGGGCGGGCCGCCCTGCATCTGGTAATGGCATTCGCCACGCGCGAGGTCTCGTCACCGGTCAGGAGGCGGTCGCCGAGGGAAAAAGTCGCCGCGGCGATCACGCAAGCCGGCACCGACTATCTTCTCGCCGTCAAGGCCAACCAGCCGGGCTTGATGGGCGAGATCGAGCACTTCTAGACGACCCCGCCACCTGCTCCGTCGACCGCTGCGAGGACACTGACAAGGGCCACGGCCGCATCGAGCAGCGCCGCGTCGCCGTCTCTACCCAGGTCGATTGGCTCGCCTGCCCGGCGTCGCCGCCAAGCTGCATTGGAGCGGTCGCATTCCCGTCGATCTCAGCGAAGCCGTGATCGCGCCGGTGCAACTGCGCCTCGAGCGACCGCGGCGGGCGCTCGCCTGGGAGGATGTGCAGCGCCTGCTGAAGGCGGTGGATCGGTCGACACCGATGGGACTGCGCGATTACGCGCTCCTGTTGATGATGAGCACCTACGATCTTGGAGCGGGCGAGGCTATCCGCTTGCGGTTCGAAGACATCGATTGGGAAGCCGACGCTCTGTCGGTCGTTCCGCCGAGGACGCGCGGGCCGCGCAGCCGAACAAGACCGACCGCAATGATGCGCGCGGGATCGCGCAGATGATGCGGGTCAATCTGTTCCGCCCGGTGCATGTCAAGACTCTGACGAGCCAGAAGCACCGGACGCTGCTGACGGCGCGCAAGCTCTTAAAGGACAGGGCGATTGCCATCGAGAACGACATCCGCGGGCTGTTGCGCAACTTCGGTCTCAAGGTTGGCAAGGTCGGTGCGGTCAAGTTTGAGGAGCGGATCCGCGAGCTCACCGAAGGCATGCCCGATCTGGCCGAGATCGTCGAACCGTTGCTCGACGCGCGCCGCAAGCTGCGGCAGAACTATGCCGCCCTGCACCGCAAGCTTCTGGCGATCGTCCGGGATGATGAGGTTTGCCGCCGGTTGATGTCGATCCCCGGTGTCGGCCGCGTCGTGTCGCTGGCCTACACCGCGACGATCGATATCCCCGCCCGCTTCCGCAACTCCAAGGCGGTCGGCCTGACGCCGGCGCTCCATGAATCGGGCGAAAGCCGCCGGATGGGCGGGATCTCGTTATGCGGCGACGGCATGATGCGAACGTTGCTCTACGAGGCCGTGCAGACCCTGCTGACGCGGGTGACGAAATGGTCCTGGCTAAAGACCTGGGCGATGGACATCGCCAAGCGGCGCGGCCAGCAGAAAGCCATCGTTGCGCTCGCCCGCCGGCTGGCGGTGATCATGCATCGCATCTGGAGCGACGGCACACAGTTCCCCTGGCCCAGGACGGAAAGCATGCCGGTTGCCGGCTGAACAATTGACATCGCCCCCGATAGACGGGGTCATAAGAGTTCCACCCATTCTTCTGAATCCCCATAGAGGGCAGGGCCAGAGCGCCGATCCCGGAGAGAAGCAAGGCCCCGCGAAAGACGTCCAATGCCGGCAAAGCGAAAAGAGAAGGAGGCGCTTGACTTCAAACCGCCGAATAGAGAACCAGTCGGTGAAGACCACCGAAAGTGGCGGAGTTCGTGGCTTCGACGTTTCGGCGCCGGCAAGGAGGTCAAGGGCCGCAAGCGGCACATCGTCGTCGACACGCTGGGCCTGCCGGTCCGTTCACGCCGCCGACATCCAGGACCGCGACGGCGCGCCGGCCGTCCTGAAATCCATACTCGAGCGCTAGTCGTGGCTGCCCCATGTCTTTGCCGATGGCGGCTATGCAGGGCCGAAACTGCGGGGCGCCATGCAAAAGATCGGCAAGTTCACGATGGAGATCGTCAAGCGGTCGGACAGCGCCAAAGGCTTCGAAGTCCTGCCGCGCCGATGGGTCGTCGAGCGGACCTTCGCATGGCTGGGGCAGATGCCGAAGGCTGGCCAAGGACTTCGAGATCCATCGAATCCGCACAGGCCTGGGTCTTCATCGCAAACATCCGCATGCTCACCCGACGGCTCGCAAGGACATGAAAACACGGCGGCCATTCCGATTCAGATACTAATGCTTTGGCCCAGATGCTGCCGGTGCGATGCAATCGCTTAGTCGTTTCCATTGAGAAATTTATTGAGCTTTTTTGCCATGACGTTCACATGCGGCCGAGCGACCATCGTGTAATGGTCACCTGGCACCTCATGAATTTCCAGACGGCCTCGCGCGAATTGCTTCCATCCAAGATCGCCATCAGGTTGATTGGTGGATATGCGCAGTCCCTTCTTGGCCGCAAAAAGAACGGACCTGCTGTCGTTGGGCCGAGGCGTATAATGATGCAGCGCAGTCCTATTTGCCTCGGCTACCGTCAGGATATGATCGAGCTGCGTGTCACTCATGTCGGGGACTTTGCCTGCTTGTGTCCCGAATTCGAGCAAGGCAGTGACCTGACGCTCCCTCTTGATGGATTTCAGCTTTCGCCAATATTTCTTCAGCGCGGGAAAAAGCACTGTCAATATGACAGCTTGCTCGCTGAGCCAGTCAGGAATCGGGTTGTCGCCGAGCAGGCGGTGGTACCGGCCGCTTGTGTCCTCTTCAGGCTTGTGAAGCGCTTTGGCATCGAGCAGCGCAAGGATTGCCACCTCGTCACCAGTATCACGCAATTGGCAGGCCATTTCCCAAGCAATGCTGCCGCCCATTGATAAGCCGGCGAGCTGATAAGGCCCGCGTGGTTGTATGCTCTTGATGGCCTCAACATATGCCCCTGCCATCTCTGGAATGCTTAGGTGAGGTCTCGCCCTACCGTCCAGACCGCGCGCCTGGAGGCCGAAGACCGGCTGCTCCGCGCCCAGCGCATTAGCGAGAGGCGTATATAGGAGTACATGTCCCCCAAAAGGGTGGGGACAAAACAGAGGCGTCCGTGAACCGCCGGTTTGTATCGGCACCAATGCGTCCGGACGCGTGCTTCCAACCGTCTTCGACAGGGCCATCGCGAGCCCTCTTGGAGTCTGGTGTTCCAGCAGCAGGGAGACAGCCAATCTCTCTCCCGTGAGCTGCTCGATGCGATCGACGGCGCTTAAGGCGCTCAACGAATCGCCACCAAGATCAAAGAAGCTGTCGGTCGGGGCAACGTCATCCAAACCCAAAATGTCCCGATAGACCGCCGCAATTTGGCTGTCCAAAGCTGCGTCAGCGGACATCTCAACCACAGTCGGACTGCGCACTGCTTCGTTCCCAGACGGGCGATCGACGGATCTGGCTGCAATATCATGCCGATTCAAATCGGCATTTTGTACCTGCTCCTCAGGGGCGACCGCATCGAGCCAGTAACGCTTGCGATCAAAAGGATAAGGCGGGAGGGGGTTACGCTGCGGGGGCTTACGTTCGTGCAAGCCAGACCAATCAATGGGAACGCCACAGGTCCAAAGCTTACCCAATGTCTGTAACAGTCTCAGGCGATCGCCTTGCCCATGATCGCCTCCTTGTAAGGCCGCAAAGGCGATGGGGCTGCGCAGGTTGATCTTTGACCTGGACCGCTTGGAATGTCCCATGAGGGCTGCGCCAGGCCCCATCTCGATGAACAACTCGTGGCCCGAGTGCACCAGCCGATGGAAAGCCCGATGGAACTGCACCGTCTCTCGTAGATTGCGGATCCAATAGCTGCCATCAAGCCGCACGTCCGCCTCAAGCCAGTCACCAAGCACCGTCGACATGAAAGGTATATGCGGGGCGTGCAGCTCGATTTGTTCTGCATGGATCCCAAACTCCGGTAGGATTGGATCGAGCAGCGATGAATGCACAGCATGGCTTGCGCGTATCTGTTTGCTCGCTATGGATTTCGACTGCAATTTCTCATGAAATGCCGCGATCTCGGATGCAGCCCCCGAAATAACGCACTGGTGCGGCCGATTTATTGCCGCCAATGAAAGGCTTTCGTTCCAATGCGGCTGGAGCCCTTCGGGCGACAGGCCGACCACAACGACGCCGCCAGCAGGCACACGGGACGTAAGCTGTCCCCTTATAAATGTCAGTCGAATGGCATCGGGCAACGAGATGATGCCCGCAAAATAAGCGGCGGCGTATTCTCCGATGCTATGGCCGATTACAGCTGCAGGGAAAATGCCCCACGACATGAAGAGCTTCGCCATTGCGTATTGTGTAGCGAAGATGACGGGCTGTATGACGGCTTCCAGCTGAGTCTCAAGCGTGCTAACGGATTTGCCTTCTCTATAGAGCAGGGGCCGGAAATCAACATGTGCGAACTCGTTAAGCCACTTTGAGCATTCATCGATGGCGCTACGGAATACCGGCTCTTCTTCATAGAGCTCCCGACCCATTCCGATCTGCTGCCCGCCCTGGCCGGAGAACATGAACACGATGCGGTGTTCATTGCTTGACGCCTCTCTCGACGCGCCTGCATTCAGTGCCTCCTGATCGAGTTGATCGGCTAGTTGCGCCAGATCGGATCCGACGAAACTTGAGCGATATCTGAGAGCAGCTCGACCCTTTTGCAGTGTGTATGCGATATTTGCTGCGCTGTGCTGAACATCGCTTCGACGCATAAAGTCGGCCAGTCGCCGGAGCATTTCGGTCTGTGCCGGCCTGCTCGCTCCCGATACAGGAAAGACGTGCAGCCTGCGACCGCCTTGCTCACTGCTCCGCGGCGGAGCCTCCTCGAGAATCGTGTGCGCGTTCGTGCCGCCAATGCCAAATGAGCTGACGCCGCCGCGCCGCGGTTCACTACCCCTGGGCCAAGCGGTGCAGGTCTTGTTTACGAACACCGGGCTCTCCTGAAAGTCGACATTAGGGTTGGGCTTGTCGAAATGTAGGCTAGCGGGAATGACGCTCTTCTTCAGCATTATGGCGAGCTTGATCAATCCCGTTACACCTGCTGCGGTGTCGAGATGGCCGATATTTGTCTTCACCGAGCCTATGGCGCAGAATTGTTTCTTTGCTGTGTGGAAACGGAAAGCCTTGGTCAGGCCAGAGATTTCGATGGGGTCTCCAAGATAGGTTCCCGTACCATGCGCCTCCACATAACCAATGGTGTCGGCAGAGACGTCAGCATCGGTGAGAGCAGCTTGAATTACCGCAGCCTGTCCGTCGGCGCTGGGGGCGGTGAAGCCTACCTTGCCAGCGCCATCATTGTTGATGGCAGAACCCTTTATGACTGCCCAGACATAATCGCCGTCTTTCCAGGCGTCGCTTAGCCGTTTGAGAACGACGACCGCGGCTCCACTGCCTTTCACCGTTCCTTGCGCTTTAGCATCGAACGCGCGGCAATGGCCGTCAGGGGACAAGATATGGCCCTGTTGGTGGAGATAGCCTTTTCCCTGGGGCAGGGAAATCGATGCGCCGCCGGCCAGGGCCATGTCGCACTCATTGCTGCGCAGGCTCTGGCAAGCGAGGTGGACGGCAACTAGCGAAGTGGAGCAGGCCGTCTGAACAGACACGCAGGGACCGCTCAAGTTAAGTTTATATGCGATGCGCGTCGCCGTGAAATCGTGGCCATTAAGAATGCGGACCTGCAACTTCTCTGAATCCAGCAGGTCGCGGCCTGCTTCACGTTCAGCGAGATAGTGGTTGGGGCCCACGCCGGCAAAGACACCGACGCGGCCTTCTGCGTTCTCGCGCGATCCGCATCCCGCATGGTCGAGCGCCTGATACGCGGTTTCCAGCAGGATTCGCTGTTGCGGGTCCATCCACGCTGCTTCCTTAGGTGAGAGACCGAAAAACGCTGCATCAAACAAATCAACTCCGCTGATAACGGCTTCGCGCCTCACATAATTAGGCTTGCCAAAGGTATTGGGATCAACGCTTGCTTCCCGCAACGTCTGTTCATCCAAGTCTGCGATGGACTCTATGCCTTCGACCAGATTGTTCCAGAATTGATCGACGTTCTCCGCCCCCGGGAACCTGCCCGCCATGCCTATGATTGCAATAGAATTGCGATCCTGTTTGGGCTCGTTTCCGCTTCCGGCCAAACAAATTGTGTTCTTTAAATCTTCAGTGGAGGGAGGAGCATTTGGAGTTGCGGCCAAGTGCGCAGCCAGGGTTCTTATGGTGGGGTGCTCGAAAAAATCCAGAATCTTGCAATCAATGCCCAAACGGTCGTGGATACGAGCCTGAACCTGGACAACGGCCAGGGAATGTCCGCCTACATCGAAGAAATTGTCTTCAACGCCAACGGAGTCCAACTTCAGCACGCCTTTCCAGATCTCTGCCAGTTCCGTCTGCAACCCAGCGGTCGGCAAAGTTGCGACCTTCAAATTGACGTTGCTCGGCTGGGGAAGAGCGCGCCGGTCGATCTTGCCGCTACGATTGGTCGGTAACTCGGGAAGGAATACGAAATGTGAGGGAATCATGTAGCCAGGCAGCGCGGCGCGCAGAAAAAACTGAAGTTCATTGGTATCCCTCGAATTCTCTCGTCGCCTCACCACATAGGCTGTCAGGCTCGCATTTCGATCGAGACTGTCTGTCAGCGTAACGCAGCAAGCTTCGACGTTTTCGTGCTCCATCAGGCAATGCTCGATTTCGGCAAGCTCAACCCGCATGCCGCGAATCTTGATCTGTTCGTCTTTTCGGCCCAGGAAATCAATCGTGCCATCTGACCGATACTGGGCCCGATCTCCAGTCCTATAGAGCCTGGACTGCGGCTCATCATCAAACGGGTTTGGCCGGAAAAGCTCGCGCGTGAGTTCATCGTGATTGATGTAGCCGCGAGCCAGGCCGACGCCCCCGATGTAGAGCTCACCAATTGCGCCAACCGGTGCCGGATTACCATAGCGATCGAGGATGTAGGCCTTGGTATTTGTGGCGGGGCGCCCGATGGGGGGCCGTTGCTCCTCGGCCTTCACCTCGGTCCTTATGCAGTAAACGGTCGTTTCGGTGGGTCCATAAGAATTGAAGATGCGGCGCTTCTCACCCCACCGCTCAATGAGGCTCGTCGGCAAGGGCTCTCCACCTGATTTGATCACGGCGAGATCAGGAAGGTCAGTCGACGGCAAGGAGGACCATCCTGTCGGCGTAAGACCGGCAGCGGTAATGCGTTCACGGCGCATGAACTCGACAAGTTCTTCTCCAGGCAGCGACGCTGATGGGGGTGCCATGCACAATCGACCACCAGAAGTTAAGGCCAGCATGAAATCAAACAGCGATGCATCAAATCCGCAGGAAGCGAACTGCAATACCCGGCTATCCGGCCCCAACTGATAAGTGCGTCTTAGATCTTCCGCCATGTTGCAGGCGCTGCGATGTTCAACCATCACGCCTTTCGGCTGACCCGTGGAACCAGACGTATAGATCACGTAAGCCAGATCAGAGGGGCCAGAGGGGGAGCGCGGAGGCGTGCCTTTATGCAGAGCAATTTCGGTGCGTTCTTTGTCGAGGAGAACCACCGCGCATCTGTTCTCACCTTCAAAGTTTAGCCCTGAGAGGTCTCTCCCGAACGTCTGTTCGTTAAGCTCCGTTTTGCTGATGATCGTAACAGCGCCTGCATCCCGCAACATGAAACGAAGGCGCTGGCCTGGGAGTCGTGAATCGAGAGGAAGATAGACGGCCCCCGCCTTCAAGATTGCTAGAAAGCCGACAATGAGATCGCACGAGCGCTCAAGGAGAACGCCGACGACGTCTCCACGGCGGACACCTTTTGAAATTAGGTGGCGGGCAAGCCTGTTTGACCTTTGCTCTAGTACCGCATAGCTGAGCGCCTCCAGTGGGCAGCTGACAGCGATATTGTCTGGATAAGTGTCAGCCTGCGCTTCAATCAGGTTGTGCAGGCAAATGTCGGACGGAAAAGGTGCGGCTGTCTTGTTCCAACTATGCAGAATCTGATGTTCTTCCTCTGGCGTCAGAAGGCTATAGTCGCCTATCCGTCGCGCCGGAGCATCTGCAATCGCCTCAAGCAACAACTGATAGTGTTTCGCCAGCCGCTCGATGGTGCTGCGATCCCACAAATCGGCATTGTACACGACGTAAAGGCGGGCGCCTTCTTTTCCGGCCAGAATTCGGAAATCAAGATCGATCCAGATATCGGTTTCGCAAAGGCGCATTTGCGCAGGCAAGCCGGAGAGGTCGACGTCGCACGGTATGAAGGCAAGAGAACTCACCGACTCCGGAATGAAATTGAAAACCGCTTGCGCAAGTGGATTGCGATCAGTCGCAGGAGAAAGCTTGAGCTTCTTCAGCAGCAGGGGAAGAGGAAAATACTCGTGACTGCGCGCGCATCGCATCAGGTGACGGACCCGCTGCAAATGTTCGAGGAAAATGGGATTTCCAGAAAGATCCTGCCGTAGGGCCCCTAGGGTCACAAAGTAGCCGAAAGTCTCCGAAAAACTTCTTTCCGGACGACCGAGGCGTGGCACATAGAGGGTGATATCGTCCTGGTCACCATAGCGATGCAGGAGGACGTAATAGGCAGCGAGTAGGACCGTGGCAATCGTCACTTTTTCTTTGCGCGCCAACCGCTCCAAGCGTGTGACCAGCGGCACCTCAATATCCAGGGAGAAAACCGATCCGGTATGCGTGGCAAGCGCAGTTCGTGGTCTATCGGTCGGAAGGACCAACTCCGGCTCATGTTCGTCAAACTGGTTGCGCCAGTAGGCCCACATGCGTTCTCCGTCGTCGCTCGCAAGGAGGCGTTCCTGCCAAGCTACGAAGTCCCCGTAAGAAGCCGCCGTGGTCAGATCCGGCATGTCTGTGTTGCCGCAGCACGCCTGGTAGAGCCTGCCGAACTCGCTCAGGAAGGTGCGAATGCTATAACCGTCGGAAATGATGTGATGGAAATTGAGGAGGAGGATCTCCTCCGTAGAAATGCCAATGAACAGGTGAGCGCGAAACACCGGTCCATGTTCCAGATCGAAAGGCGAGCGAGCTTCCGCCGCGATCGATTGGTGGAAGGCCGCTTCGTCTGCTTTTTGCTGCCGAACGACATGAAAGCTCAGGGACCCCTTCTCAGGTATCCGCTGAACGACATGCTCGCCCTCTTGGTGAAAGGTCGTGCGCAGCATTTCATGGCGGTCGATCAATAGTTGGAGCGCGCACCGCAAGGCAGCAATGTCGAACGGTGCCTTTATGCGCAGCTCGACTGGCAGATTGTATTCGCTACCGGTTGGTCTTTTTTGATGATGTAGCCAAAGACCCATTTGGGCATGCGAGAGCGGACGGGTTAGGTAATCCATTGGTTGCTCCAACCACTTGCAATGCGGAGAAGCTACACTCTTTTTTTGGATCTGACTTAAGTATTTTCATAATGTATTACAAACGTTTTGTTACTTATACGTGACAATTATTCGGCGATTAACATAATTAAGCGTGTTGAATATGAATAAAATACTAAAAAAGAATGCAAATATTTTGCATACATGTCACGATTAATAGAGGTCACATACGAATTCGCCGTCATCGACAGGTAAGTGACGTGCACGCAACGCGCTTCTTTCCGGCACCTTGGTCGCGAGTTCCCCTGCAGAAGAAGGCGGTATCGGCGCAGATGATAGGCCGCGCCCGTTGCTTCGAGCAATAGCGTGTAGCTGGCAAGGTGCTTCGCTGAGCCAAGCAAGATCGTCATATGCCCGTCAAGCCCGCATGCATGCTCACGCCTCAATGATAAGGAGCATCCCTGTCGGCGCGGATGCCATGGTCCGGCTCGCCGGTGCAGTTCCGCACGCTGCAACGACCTGGCTTCGTCCGATGCCGGTCGCGACCTCGTCGCATCCGAAGCTGCGGAGGAAGTTAACAACGCGTGCGCTCGTCATCCTTCGGATGGACATCAGACAAAAGCTCGGGATAGCGATGGAAAATCGCGGTACCAAGCCGTCGCTGTCGTGATGAGTTCTTTTTCCGGCGTGTCAAAGGCAACACCTCTATATGCCGACACCTTACCCATCAAAGACAAACCCTTGAAGGCATCAGTCAGGGTTGATACGCGCCCCCTCATCGGGTCTCACCCTCAAAAATCCGGAACGTCTCAGTGAGAAGCTCGATGAAGAGGTCGATTTCCGGCTCGGTTATGATGAGCGGCGGAGCCGCCATTAACCATTCACCGAACTTTCCGCTAGCGGCGCGGCGTGCGTAGAGATGTAGCCCAAGTTCGCGAGCGATCTCCGAGACGCGATAGGACGCTTGCTTAGCGGCCGAGAAAATCGCTTTGTTGGCCTTATTCTCAACAACTTCCACTGCGTTCAGGAGGCCCATCCCTCGCACGTCGCCAATGGTGGTGCTGAGATCCTTCAGCGAGTTGAGCTTTCGCCGCAGCATCGCGCCCATTCGCTCGGCATTACCCATAAGATCACGCTCAAGCATCTCCGTAAGGACTGCAACACAGATCGCCGAGGAGAGCGGGTTGCCGGAATAGGTGTGGCCGTGCAGAAACCCGCCGGACTCGACCACCTTATCGACGATCTTGTTGGGAGCGATCATCGCTCCAAGCGGGGTGTATCCAGCGCTCAAACCTTTAGCGCAAACGACGAGGTCGGGGAGAGCGTTCGGCCAGTGATGGGCGGCCAGAAACTTTCCGGTTCGACCAGCGCCACACATCACCTCGTCGAAAATCAGAAGGACGCCGTATCGATCACAAATCTTCCGCACTTTCGAATAGTAATGGACCGGCGCGACCAAAGCGCCGGTCGCAATGCCGCCGACCGGTTCCATAATGAATGCGAGCACCGTGTCCTCGCCTTCGGCGAGAATCTGCCTTTCGAGCTCGTCCGCGCAATGGTCGGCATAAGAATCGACGTCAAAGCTCGTGGGGATGCGGTAGCTCAGCGGTGCCGCCACCTTGGGCATTATCTGCATGATCGGGCCGAACATCTCGTCCCGATCCGGATCGCCGGTGACCGAGGCGGCGCCGAGCGTCGCGCCATGATATCCTGGCATGCGCGCAAGGATCTTGGAGCGCTTCGGTTGACCGGTTACCACGGCGTATTGACGTGCGAGCTTGAGTGCGGATTCGACGGCTTCGGAGCCGCCAGAAACAAGAAAAGTCTGATCGAACCCGGGGCCTGCCAGATCCGAGATCATTGTGCAGAGCGTATCGGTAGATTCGCTGGTAAATGCCGTGCGAACGACGTAGCTAATACGATTGGCCTGTTCGATCATTGCGTCCCGGACGCGCTCGTTGCCATGGCCGATGTTGGCGGCGACCGCGCCGGACGACCCGTCGAGATAGCGCTTGCCATTGGTATCCCAAAAGAAAATGCCCTTGCCAAGCGATACTTTGAAGGTTTCGGTGGCGCCCCGCCCGGCGTAGAACGCCTTGCCGGAGGGTTCTTTGTGAGTGGTTTTAGCATGTGTGCTTTGAGTGGCCATCTTACGAGGTGATCCTGATCTGTTTGGTTGATGGGAAAGGTTTGTGGCCTCGTTAGCAGCGGCGGATTGGTACGATTACCTTACGTCATCGCGCAGGATTTCAGTGCTTCACGGACAGAGAGGGCCTCCAATTCGAGGAGAGCCGCCTTGAGATGCCTGGCATTCGATTCGCCAATAACGGGACTTGCGAGAGTGAAGAACTTGGCCTCCACCTCTGGCTGCCCAAAAGCAGGCCCGCCGGGGGCGCCGGTCGGAATCTCTGCCTCGGCCGAAAACGTCTCGCCATTCTGGAGTGTGACGCTGACGCGGGCAGGAAGCAGCTTTTCCGCATGAAACTTGTCATCTGCGCCGGCGAGGGTCGAAAGACTGACCCGTGCTGCGGTTGGTTTGAGATCCACATCAGTCAGATCGCCCTCGCGCAGGCCCGTCACGGAGGACTTGTCGTGCAGTTCAAGCGCTAACGCGTAAGGGATGTGGAACGCAGCCTCGAGCGTGGCCCGCGGCCAAGGACCGTTGAAATCGCGGACAAACTCGCTCACGGTCTCCACGTGGATGCCCTTAATCTCGCTGCGAGCGAAATTGTGACGGGTCAGCAGAGTACGCAGGCAGTCAATCGGCGTGTGGATCCAGCGGCAGACACCAAACGGCTTGAAGCCAGTGTCGAGGATGAAATAGCGGTCGCCCCACCGGTCGAGCATCTCCTGAGGTTCAAAGCGGTCGGACCCGGCCATGGCCCAAAACCCGTCCTCGCCATCAAAGATCGTGCGGTTGCCATGAAAGCCGGCGCATACAAGATCCACCACTGTGATGGCGCCCTTGTTCGCCCATCCGTAATTGTTCTTCAAAAGGCTCATTGGCCGGGAATGAAATTTGCGCAAATAGGGGAGCGGCGCATGCATCGGGATCAGCCCGTAGGCATCTGCGATCTGCTCAATGCTGAACCGGTGCAGCAGGCTTGCAGCGGTGCAAGCGCCGAAAATTTGCCAGGTTGCAAGGCCCTTAATTTGGCGGTCGCGGTCTTCGCTGGGCCGAATAGCGGTGCCAAGACGCAACGACATTTCGTATCCGCCGACAATTGCTGCAATCAGCTCCTTGCCGGAGCTGTCGACCTCTTCGGCGACCGCGAGAGCAGCCGGGATAATCGATGCGCCGGGATGGCCGAAGAGAACAAAGGAATCGTCCAGGCTCAGCATACTGACGCTATGCGCATTGGCATGGGCGGCATTCGCGGGATGAAAGCGCAATGACGTTCCGAAAACAGTGCTTGGGCCGCCGGAATCGATGCGCGCGAGATAGGGCGTCATTTGACCCGCCCCATGCGTGGCGCTTCCCGCGATCATGCAGCCGACATGATCAAGGATGAGAAGCTTCGCCTTATCGCACACATACCTCGGAAGCTCATCATAAGTGAGATTGGCGACCACAGTGGCGACGTCTTGTGTCAGGGACATGTTTTAAACCCGCAATACGAGTTAAACCAAGGCAGCCCGCTTGTCGGCCGCCGGAGCGGCTGGCGGCCCCATTCCCTGGGAGGGTGCCTATTTCTGGATCCAGTGCGGTCGATCAGCATCGCTTTGTTGGCGTTGATCCACTCGGCGTCCGGAACCACCATATCGGAACTGATCTGCTCGGCGGACGGCAAGTTGGTGCGCACTCCCGCCGTCATGTATTGAAGCGCATCCGCGCTCGGCGGAGTACAAGCCAATGCCGCGCAAATCTTCCCCTTGATTTCGGGCGAATCCAGGAAGAATTTCAGCATTTCAAGTGCTTCCGTTTTGTGGCGCGCGCGCTTCACAACGGCGTAGCGGTCACCCACCAAAAGCGCGCCGTCATAGTAGCAGGCGATGCGCTGCCCTTGATTCTTGAGGGCCGCGGGGCGGGTCATCCAAATGAAGCCCGCATCATATTCTCCATTGCGGAATCCGTGGGTCGTCTGGTCACCCGTCGTCCACCACAGGCTGATATGTGGTTTCAACTCATCGAGCTTCTTGAAAGCGCGATCGATGTCCATCGGATAGAGGTCCTTGACAGCAACGTCGTCGGCCACGAGTGCCACGATCAATTGCCGCCAGGTGTCCGCCCGGGCGGGCATGGCACGCGCGCCGGGAAAGTCCTTCGTGTCCCAGAATTCGTGCCAGTTCGTGGGGCCGCCATTGGAGAAATGCTCCTTGTTGTCAGTCAGAAGCGTAGCTCCGCGGCCGAAGAGAACGCCTGGTGACTTGCAAGAGCCGAACGGCTGATTACTGCGGTTGCTGAATTGGGCGCAGAAGTCTGAAATGTCCTCTGCCCTATCCAATTGGTCCGGCGCCTCCGCGTACGTTTCGCCTTCGATGAAGGTATCCCAAGGGTCGGACGCGATCATGGCCTGCACCTGGCCACGGCGTTCGGCGGTTGAGCCGGACGGGACGACGACAACCTTTGATGCCGGTGGCCTTTTTCGAACGGTCGAGCCAATTCTCGCGAATGACTTTCTCATAGGCGACGACCTGGCGGTACTGCGCCATTGCCGGGGCCGCGGAAAGCGACAGTACCGCGAATCCATAAAAGGCCAATCAAGAACTGGATGTCATTTCCGTTTCTCGACGATGTGCCAGCGGCATCAGCCAATTTCCGGGATGACCTTCTGGCCAAGCGGTTGAGCGGGAGCTGAAAACCGCCCCCGCGCTGCCTTGCGCGGGCGATCCGGAGCAATTTGCCGAACACCCGGATGCTGATTCGGGCCGACAGCCATCGCTGCAGTCCCCAGGTCATCGACTGGTACCGCACAAAGACGTCGACTTCATCTTTGGCGTGATGCCCACCACGATCCTGCGCAAGCATGTCGCGGATCTGGAAGCCAGGACAACGGCACGGTTTGAAGCGTCGGCAAAGATGGCCAAGGTCCGCCTCGTCAACGGGTTCTTTGGCGGCGCCGCCAGCTAAAGCCGCGTTGAGCGCGTCATCGCTTGCGTCGAGGTCGGCGCCTCGAGCGCCGATAGCGCTAGAAGCTCCGTGTTTAGCGCTTTGCAACGCTGTATAGTGATGTGTGATCTTGAAAGTTCCGAAAGGGGGCTTGGCCATGGAGCCCAACTCCGTATCTAATGTCCTTTGCGGTCCTATGCGTGTTCCGCTGTCTCAGACCGTGAGGCTCACGTTGTAATCGGTCAGGAAATCCTGGAGGGTCAAGATATGCTCCACCCCCCTGAGGTTGTCGTTCGCATTGAGCAATGCGCGGGAGCCGTCGACGGACAGCAGCGGTGCCACTGCCGCATTGCGGTCATTCAGCAGCGCGGTGAACCGGGCGCGTAGCATTCTGTCGTAGGTCGGATCCTGGATAGCCGGATACGCGCTCTTGACACGCCGTACTACCGACTGCGGCAGCAGGTCCGCGATGGCAGCCCGCAGCAGGCTCTTTTCGCGCCTGTCGAACGTCTTGTGGTCCCATGGGGTACCGAAAACGTACTCAACGAGGCGGTGGTCGCAGTAGGGGACCCGCACTTCGAGACCCAAAGCCATGCTCAGCCGGTCCTTGCGGTCGAGCAGCGGCGGCAGGTAACGCGTGAGGAAGAGATAGCAAATCTCGCGCATGCGACGCTCGTGCGGATCGGCCGAGGCCGGCCCGGTCAGGGCGGGCACTTCCGCAAGTGCCCTGCGGTACTGCTCGTCGAGGTAGCCGGGGAGGTCGAGTTTTTCGACGAGGCCGGGGTCTAGGGACTGCAGCGCGATGCCGTCGCTGATTTCGAACCAAGGAAACCTGTCGGCCTGGACGCGGGCGGGATCATTGAAGAACCTGTAGCCGCCAAAAAGCTCGTCGGCCGCCTCCCCGGACAGGGCCACCGTCGAGTGTTGCCTGACCGCCCGGAATAGAAGGTAGAGCGAGCTATCAAGGTCGCCCATGGTCAACGGCAGATCGCGAGCGTGGAGGGTGGCGGCCCGCACGTTCGGGTCCATGAGTTCGTCTGCAGACAACGTGATGTCGGTGTGGTCGGTACCAACGAATTTCGCAACATCCTGCACGTACGGCCCGTCGGGTGTGCCGCACGCCGGGCCGGGGGTAAAGTTGTCGGTGTAGCCGACGAAGTCGAGGGCGAAGGACCGGATCCGTTCGTCGCTGAAGCGCGCGGCTAGTGCGGTCATGGCCGAAGAATCAAGCCCGCCCGACAGAAGCGTGCTCAGCGGTACATCGGCGATCAGCTGGCGCTGGATCGTGTCCTCGAGCAACTCGCGGACGCGCCGAACGGTGCTGGGCACGTCGTCGGTGTGCCCGCTGTCGATGAGCTGCCAATAGCTCATCTGCTGGATGCCGTCGCGGGTCACGCGGACGATATGGCCGGGCCGTACCTCACACATGCCTCGGAAGACGGTGCTATACGGATCCGCGAAGTAGCATAGGGTGCGACGAAGCCCCTCGGCGTCCATGGCCCGTTCTGCGAGCCTATTGGCGAGGATCGCCTTTGGCTCGGAGCCGAACAACACTCCGTGCTCGGTGGGGTAGTAGTAAAGCGGCTTGATGCCGAGCCGGTCGCGTATGAGAAGCAGTTCGCGCTTGACGGTGTCCCAGAGTGCGTAGGCGAACATCCCGTTGAGTTCGCTCACGGCAATGCGGGGATCGCTGTGGCCCCACTGGCGGTGGGCGTGCAGCACCACCTCGGTGTCACTGCGCGTGTCGAATCGATGACCTAGAGCGGCGAGGCGTTGACGCAGCTCGCGGTAGTTGTAAGTCTCGCCCGTGTAAACGAGCACCAACGCCGGTCGGCCGTCCTCCTGGAGCGTCATCGGCTGGTGACCGCCCTGGATGTCGATGATCGCCAGGCGACGGTGTCCCAGTGCCGCAGGCCCGTCGATCCAAATGCCCCCGTCGTCCGGACCACGACAAGCCATGGTGGCCGTCATGTCGGCAAGCTCCCGTCGCGCGTCGAGACCTCCTAGGTTACGATCGAAATCAATCCATCCACAGATGCCGCACATATTTTGGATCCCTTTCCTAGGTAACTGTCGCGCAACTTCGGGGCCCACGCGGGGGCACCGCACCCCGCGAACAAGCGATGAATCTTCCGCCCGCCTCCTCGACTCCACTTGGGCCGAGCGCGAGAAAGTCACGTTGCCAAAGCCTGCAAGATGCTCAATCCAAGCCTCGTGATGGTCCTTCGTCAGATTCGCGCCGATATCGTCCAGCTGCTGCGGCCTTCCGGCGAGGGAGTTTCAAAAATCATGCCAATGCATCCAGGGGAGCCTCAGAAGAAATCTTCTGCATACGAGCCAATGGCTTGTATGAGAGTGGAAGATGGAACTCGAACACCGCCGTGTCGCAGACTCGACAATCCGACCATGGGTGTGTCGGTTGACCGGCTTTTGCCAGTATGGCGGACAGGATTGCTTCGCAGGGGAAGCGCGGAACTCACGCCCTAGGATGGGGGAGCAACTGCAAGACCCGCTGATGCGAATTTGAAATCTTCCGAAAGGGAGCGAGCGAAGGATCCGCACATTTCCAAATCACAGGCGCGTCGCCGTTTAGGAACTTGCCATGGCGCGCTTCAAGAGACGGCACCTTTGCGCCAGAGCGTGATGCAATATCTCGCCTTGGTCGATCCTGGTCAGTTGACCGCCTTTCATAGCGACCTGATCAACGGGAAGTGCGAAGAGGAGAGTGCGAGCAATCTACTCCAGGGCGGTATGCGTGATGTCCTCCACCGTCCGCACCACGATATCCGCGCGCTTGCCGACGAAAAGCGTTCCCAACTCATCACCAAGTCCGAAATTACGCTGCCTACATGTAAAAGGGATCAGCGTCATTCAACCGAGTTCAGATGCCGTCAACAGCAGCAGGCCTACGATGCCTTAAGGTTCCGAGGGGATGGTACATTTGCTCAACCACGACCAGCCCTTGGCGCCGCCAGGTCGGCATGCGGACAAGACGGATCAGGTGGCTATGAAGGATTGACTGGATGGTGTTCTTCAGGCGCGATCTTGCCTCTGCCGCACGAGCGGATTGCGCATTGTCACCTGCCGTCAAGACCGCGCCGTCGGCGCAGAAACTCCTTGCCGCTCCGCGGTCACGGAGCGGGTTAGTCAAAAGCGAGTAATGTGCAGCGCAACATTACTCGAGGACTGGCGTTGCCAATGCCGCCGAGCGCCGCGATCACTTGGAAATCATCGATGGCTGTCGTGGCCGCCCGTCGCACGGTGCTCGGTATGATGCCTCGAGATGGAATTTAAGTTTATCAAGGAACGGCGGAAGGCCGAAGGGGTATCCACCGCGCGAACTGTCGTGAACGCTGGCTGGCGGCGCTAGTTTCGGCGGTGGCGCCATAGCGCTTCCATGCGGACAGCGGCTTGTAGCTGGGATGATCGGCGCTCCAAAGATGTATGAAGGCCTCCAAAGAGCGATTTGCGATGGCCCACTCTGCAGACCATGGATTCTACCGGCATTGAGGCCGCAACTGAGAGAACACGCCGACGGCCGATCTAGGTATGGTCGTCGCCGATGCTGGCTATCGCGGCCAAGACGCGCCAAAGGACTAGCTGTTCCAAAATCCGTCGCCGGCTGGAGGCGCGAACTCATCAAGGCCATTAAGCGGATACTGCGACGCCGGCTGCCGTCGAACCCGTCACGGCCATCTCAAGAACGACCCTGGCATGGGCCGCAACGTTCTTGGCCTTCTCCGAAGGCGGCCCCAACAACGCCATACTCGCCACTTCGGCTCCAACTTCAGCCTTTTTTGCCTCCTTCCTGGCGCTGCTTGCAACCGCTCCAGCGTCACCGGTCCAGCCACGAGCAGCCTAACAGCTCAACCAGAATAGCCTCTGAAACGGGGCTCGCCATCAAAGCCGGTGCCGAAATGGCGTTCTTCACGGGCGACTACTTCACAGCCGCCGGATGGACTTACTTGAATGCCCGATGCTCTAAGGTGATGAATGCCAATTTACTTGTACGCGACAACCACCAGGCGGGGGCCATACGGTGTGAACTCTTCCCCTTCCTGCCCATAGGCTTCAACAGTCTCAAACCCCGCGCCGCGTAACATGCGAACATATTCAGAAAATCCATAATGTCTGACGGAAAAACGCGTTCGCCTGACGCACCCGTTGCGGACAACAATCCTTTCAGAGTTTCTGCGGTCAGTTAAAGCGTCATAGCTTATGATGTCGATTCTTACATCGTCGTTGTGCTGCACGAACTCGTAAGTAGGTGACTTGTCGCGTAGCAAAGCGAAGCGATTGAGCTGATCGATGAGCAGGCGGCCGCCCTTTCGAAGCGAAGAAGCGGCCTCATGAAGAACTTTCTCGTTATCGGCTTCATCGAAATAACCAAACGTTGTGTACCAAAGATAAGCCGCGTCAAAACGATCTTGCCACGGAAGCGAGCACATATCACCGGGAACATACTCAACATCTACCAGCAGTTCTGAAGCATTCGCTTTCGCCTTTTCTAGAAGGATCGGCGAGGCATCTAGTCCGGTTACCTGCGCTCCTTTTTTGGCTAATCGGTTAGAAATCCGCCCATAACCGCATCCGAGTTCAAGAACTGAGCTGCCTTGTCCAAGTGAAAGAAGATCCCAAATAACCCCCGCTTCCCTGTCGCTCTTTTCGGGCGAATTAACCGTATCGCTAAAATACAAATAATCTTCGCTGAAATATTCATTACGCTCCGTCGAGGAAATAGGGCCACTTGTTTCGTTCCTCATGTAACTCTCCGCTCGCCTACCTGCGTTGATGTGCGATGATTATGTACAGACGTAAAGCGTTTTGAAAGTTAACATTTTGCAAATTTATGTTATAAGTCTTTGAACATCGGGCAACAGTCATTTGAACCCTCGAACTACCGGCGTTTCGCGGACCGTAGGGCCGCACTGATGTTTTGCGTGGACTGATGAACGGCGATTGCTTCGGCTGGTCGTTGAGACTGGTACGGTTTGCCAATTTCGGCATCGTGGCGGCGGTTTGCGCCGCCTTCGCCGTCATGTCAGTTCGCCCTGGTGCCACACGAAACGGGGAGATTGTAGGCGAGGTGGGCCATGCGATCTTGATCCTGGCCCGCGCAATGCTGATCTTGCGCATGAGCAGAACCTATGCGGGGTTTTTCCTGCGCGAAGAGGATCGAAAAAGGCACGGATTTTGGAGCGTCAACCGTTGTGCGACGTCGCCTCGAGCGTACGCGCGCCCTGCGGCCTCTTCTGGTGAATGTCGCAGACGTAGCCGTTCCGCTCGAGCCGCTCCTCGTTCCGTTGCTGCGCCTTTCCCTCTTCGACGATCTTGGCTTTCGAGAACTTCACCATCCGGCGCGTGCATGCGGTCCTTCTAGCGAAGCGTCGCGGGCTTGTTGCTCCACAACTAGCTAGTCACCTGGAACCAAAATAAGCCTCATTTTGTTCGGCTTCTGTCACAAGAGCAGGAGTTTGATCGATGGTTGGCAGGCAGGCGGACGTCGTCGTTCTGAG
>NZ_JBSKBP010000043.1:0-42456 GCF_053714275.1 Mesorhizobium sp. Arg314
TCCTGCAATGCCAAACCCGCGATCTTCCTCATTCAACAAGTCAGATCAACGGCTTGCGCATAGTTCACGGGCGACTATTTAGAGTAGCTGCTCTTGAACCCCTGGCTTATTGGCCCAACACTCATTGCGCTGTCGGTGCCAGTGGAAACGGCAGCAACCATGCCATCTGCGCGCGGCGTATGTCCTACTTTCTAGCTGATTTCTGCAAGCGCTTCGATTTCCACCGCCATCCCTGAAGGGAGGGCATGCGTGCCGGACGCAATCCGGATGTGCTTTCCGGCGTCACCCAAAATTTCGCAAAACAGGTCGGAAGCCGCGTTCAGCACCCGTGAGTGATTTCCGAAACTTGTTGTACAGCGCACCAGGCCGGCAATCCGAACCATCTGCCTTACCCTACCCAGGTCTCCGTCACATGCTTGGCGGAGTTGGCCCAATACATTGATGGCGCAAATCCTAGCGGCCTTCTTGCCATCCTCAAGAGTCAAATCGTGACCGACGACCCCTCTATATAGGAGTTGCCCATCTTTCCTGGGCCCTTGTCCGGCGACAAAGATCAAGGAGCCCGCACGGACGTAAGATAGGTAATTGCCTTGAGGCGGATTGACCGTCGGAATTGTTATCCCGAGGGCGGCCAATCGGGCATCAATCGGATTCATGTGACTTCGCACCTGACTCGGATCCAGTTCCCGCTATCGCCATCTCGGCCCCGCCAGAACGATCCACAACGTGCCCCGATACTCGCATCAGGAGACATCTACCTGCGCAGCTATCCCCAGCCGTCCAGTAATGCATCGAGCGCTTCCGTTCGGGCCGGTATCGACAATGCAGGCACACCAAGCGAAGCGACTTCCTGCGGCCATTTGATGCCAGCTGAGGTTAAGACAACGACCGTGATGGCGTCTGCAGGTATACGGCCTTCCGTAAGCAGGCGCCGTGCCGCAGCAAGCGGGACGCACGATGACGACTCCGCTATTAGACCGACAGAAGCATAAAGCCGCATGGCATCCTTGATCTCGGCATCGCTGGGGGAACATGCGAACCCCCCCGAACCCCGCACTGCCCGTAACGCGTGATCGCTGCAAACGCCCGCTCCGATCGAGATCGCCATCGTCTGCGCAGCTTCGATCTTTTCGACATGCTTGGAATCGGCTGCGAGCGCGCGCGCAAGTGGGTTCGCGCTTGCGGACTCACACCCCACAAGCCTTGGAATACGGTCGATAATGCCGAGCTCCCGCAGTTCGAGAAAACCCTTGTAAGTCCCATAGATATCGTCGCCGCTGCCAACCGGGATCAGCATATAGTCCGGCACGCGGCGGTGCATTGCGATCGCTATTTCGAATGCAATCGATTTGTAGCCTTGCAATCCGAACGGATTGCTGATCGGCGTCGGCAGCGAGCTTTTTGACGGATACCAACCCTTCTCCGTCACAAGATAAGAGAGGAGGTCAGCGCATGCGCGCCAGTCAGCGAAGACTGCGCGCCCATCATACGCCTTGACCATCTGACTGTAGATATCGGGCGTTTCATGTGGCAAGAATATGATGTTGCGCAAGCCGCCAGCCGACGCATAGGCCGAGGCCGAGGCACCGTGATTGCCGGTCGAGACCGCAGTTAAATGGCTGAAGCCGAATTCACGCGCCAAGCTTGTATTTACAGCGTTCAACCGATCTTTGAAGGACCAAGTTGGATTGGACGCTTCGTTCTTGATCAGGAGGTTTGGCATTCCGACCAAGGCATTCAGCCGCGAGTGACGCAAGAGGGGCGTGCCGCCTTCACCTAGCGTTACAAAATTGTCCGCGTTCTGAACCGCGAAAAATGGTGCGAATCTCGAAATATCTCCGCCCGAGCATTCAAAAGCGCTTGGTGGCACGTGTTTAATCGCTTCTCGGAGATCGACGTCTACGTCAAGCGGCGCGTGACAGGCATCGCAGGGGGTGAAGCGCGGCTTGAACGGATACTGTACGCCGCAGGATCGGCAAATGAGGATGCGGTCGACCATTTGAGTTTCTCAACGCGTTTGCCTAAGCTGACCAGCGATGCCCGAAGAGTTCCTCAGAGCTGTGCGAAGTCGCCTAGTATTTCTGCATGATTCTTCGGTAGATTTCTGAGGCTTTTTCAACCTCATCCAGATCAACATACTCGTCAACTGTATGTGCCTGAGCAGAACACCCGGGGCCCAGTACGATGCACTTTGCTCCGGCCAACTGGAGTTGGCTTGCGTCCGTGCCCCAAGGTGCTCCACGGAACGACCCACCTGTGCCTGCAATGTCACGGCACGCATCCGCAGCTACTTCTGCGATGCGCGATCCGATGGCCTCCTCAAGCGGAGGATCCTCGACAGCAGGAAGTATCGAACGCACCTGCAGGCCTTGATACTTCTGCCGTAAAGCGCTGAGAACCTTTTCCACCTCCGCGATCGCACCAGCCGGAGTCTCTTGTGGGACCAATCTGCGGTCCAGAAAAATCTCGCAGCGTGCGGGCACCGTACAAATATCGCTCCCACCTTGAATCAGGCTGATTGTTAACGACGGCGACCCAACTAGCGAGTGCTCGAAGCTCCCACGCAACTTGTCGCCGAGGCGTACAATCTCCGGAATAACGTTTGCCATGGCTGCTATTGCGTTCACGCCAAGCTCAGGTTTTGAGCTATGCGCTGCACGACCAACGGTTTCGATGCGCCAACGCACGGATCCCTTGTGCGCAACCACTATCTCAAGGTTGGTCGGCTCGCCCGCAACCGCGGCTTCGAAGCCGATCCCCGACTGTGCCAATGCTCGAGCCCCGGCCTTTTGATACTCCTCGTCAACGGTCCCGGCTACAAACACCGTAGCTCTCGGCTTATCTTTGCTCACGGTTACAAGAGCATGCAACATTGCAGCCAATGATGACTTCGTGTCGCAGGTTCCCCGCCCATACATGCGGCGGCCGTCTCGTTCCGCGGAAAATGGATCTCGCTGCCATCCCTCGGCCGGAACAGTGTCTAGATGGGCGTCGAAGAGAATGCGCTTATCCGGATCGGTGCCGCGCACCCAAGCGATAACGTTATCGCGTCCCTCGCTGACGGGCTGGAGCTTGAATTCAATTCCTTGGTCGCCACAAAATTTCGCGACGTAAGCAGCGACGGCTGCCTCACCGCTGCCCTTAAAAGAAAGGTTCGGATTGATACTTTCAACTCGAACCAACTCGGCAAGCAAATCCGACACATCGTACATGAGTAATCCCCCGATCTTATCCACTCAACCAGTGACGGGAATTGTCTCAGGCGCAGGAGTGCTCAAAAACTCGTAACCACTGTCGGTAACGGCGATTACTTCCTCAAGCTGAAAGCAGCCGAAAGGATGAACGATCCGGGGTTCAATATGCAAGACCATTCCAGGCTCGATTGTTGTAGAATCTTCTGATCGAATGGAGGGCGGCTCCGTTACATCAAGCCCGGACCCATGACCTATGCGCCCAGGACCCTTGAACGCGTTCTTCGCTATTTCAGAAATTGCAGCCAATGGAAGACCTGGCTTGACGGCCTCGATACACTTGCGCGTAACATCCCACACAACCTGGTAGGCTGACTTCTGCTTCTCGCTCGCGCGTCCTACAGCTGCCACGCGATTGTAGTCAGACCAGTATCCCCTGACGGTGACGCCCGCATCGCACCAAATTGTGTCTCCGACTTCGAGTTTGCGCTCTGTGGGTTCCATAGAAATTTTGTAGTAATTCCCCTCGCCGGAATTCAGAGGCAACCACTGCACCCTGTCTGCTCCGCCCTCTAACATAGCAATAGCCATGCGGCGCTGCAGGTCCCGCTCCGTCATTCCAGGCTGTGCAACAGACCAACCCTGACGGAATCCGTTCTCGTTGGCCGAACAAGCTTGCCGAATGTACTCAAGTTCTTTGTTGGATTTCGTCATTCTAGTCGCCCAAAGAATGGGCGAACCGTCGACAAAATCGACGTGAGGAACGAGCGTTTGCAGAGCGTTGAAGGATGTAACCGGCATACCCAATCGCATCTCACTGCCATAATCGACCCCGATCCGACTGCGATCAAGCTTAAGCTCTCTCACAATATCGGCGATGACGGGCAGGCCATCATCAGCAAATCCGTGCCAAGTACGAATGTCTTTAATCCAGGACGTATCGCGCGCAGTATATCCTTCACTTTCCGCAACGAGAATTACGGGTTCTTTTCCTTGCGGCAATATCGCAAACATTGGACGCGCATTGCTCACCCAATGCTGTGTACGGTGGCCCGTAAAATAGCGGCGATTGGCGTCACCCGTAAGCAAGAGCGCTTCGACATCATGCTCGCGCATTAGCCTCCAAGCACGCTGACACCGAGTCAGAAATTCATCCTTAGAAAAATCGGCAAGTGTCATGAGTTCTGACATAGTTGAGGTCCGGGTTAGAGTTACCGTTGCTAAGAGACGTGGGCGCCAAATGGCTTCCCAGGTTAGAGAATTGCAAAAAGATCAGGGCGCGAAGAATAGGCCACGTGGCCCTATCCCCACTTCACCAGCGATACGAGTTCCCGCGTGGAGCAGCTCAAGAACCGCAGCCAACAGGGAAACCGCCGTCAGTTAAATCCCATGCCTCGCTGTTTTCCTCGTACGAAAATAGCCTTCGTCGGACGAAAAGTCTTGCCTCACTAACGAAGTCGGTGTCAATAGCCCGAGGAGAATTTTTTCCAGGGGCTAACCGTCAGGCGGCTGGACGCCATGCTTGTCAGCCAGGAATAAACTCGCGGGGACATTTTGATAACCGCGAGGAGACGTGTTTCGGCGAGAGAGGCGGCTACAAGGCGCCAGCCTTCTCCAACCCTCGCCCCTGCAATCGGCGGCTGATCCAAGCTGAAAGCGCGCTTAATTACCGGTGGACAGCGAAGCTTTCTGACCTGCCGGTGCACTGACACTCAGCTTGACCGCCGATCGGACGCACATCGCAAATCCAGCACTCAAGAAGCGCCGTGGGGGCGCGAAGCGCTCAGCAGCGCCATGCCGCCTGATACGTGCTTAGTAGCTGTCGAGACGGCAACCAAAAGGGGTCAGCCGTCCCTGCCTGTCAGCATCTGGCGCTTGCGCCCGCCACGGGGCAATTGGGTCGAAGCGCGCGTTCCAGCCACGCCGAACCCTTCGGCAGGCAACCGGCGCGTCCATTATGGCCGCCCCTCTTCCACTATGTGCACACGCTGCGACACAGCTTCGCGCCGCCTTCCGGATAATCATCGAGTTCGCCCGGTTGGCGGTCGCGGATTATGGGGGCCGAGACCTTCGCCTTTCCGCGCTTACCTGCTACCGCAGTTGCACCCGGGATGGTCGCAAAACGCAAAACGGAAGGGAGACGCCTGACGCCGGCTCTTGCCATTGGCGGGTTTTTGTTCTGTACAAAGAAGAAGTCTTCAAAAAGGTAGAAGTGCGATGGCTCGAACGTTAAAGCCCAAGAACTTAAGTACCGTCAAACCGCCGGAGGACATAGATCCGTCCATAGACGCGTCGGTCCGGGATAACCTTTTGCCGCTCGGACTCGAAGCTGGAATAGGTGCCGAGGTGCGCCGGCTACGGAAATTGCGCGACTTGACGGTCACCGAACTAAGCGCAGCGGCCGGAGTTTCAATAGGGACGCTGTCGAAAATTGAGAACGGTACTATGGGTGCGTCGGTCACAACACTCTATGCGCTTGCACAGGCCTTAAATGTGCCGATTAGCCAGCTGTTCGTCGAAACCGAGGAGCGACGCGACTGTTCGTTCGTCAAAGCCGGCACAGGGGTTGAGATCGTCCGAGGTGGCACCAAAGCCGGACATCTCTACCAGTTGCTCGGCTGTGCGCTGGTGGGCGCCGTCGGCGTCGATCCCTATTTGGTCACGCTGAGCAACGACGCTGTACCCTATAGCGGGTTTCGCTATGCAGGTATTAGGTTCGTCTACATGCTTTCCGGAAAAGTCGTTTATCGACATGCCGACAGGACGTATGTCCTTGAACCGAATGACGCAATGGTGTTCGACGCCGGCGCGCGTCACGGCCCGGAACAGTTGCTGCAAACTCCGATACAGTATCTTTCCGTCAACATCTATAGTCGGGTTTAGGTCCTGCGTAACGGAGCCATACGGTTTTGCGCATCAGCCCCGGGCAAACCAGGCGATACTGGCTAATTTTCTTTCGGGTAGCCGGCCTCGTCCGATAACTTTCCGCTGAGAGGGGGACGGCGTCGCAAAAAGGTGCCAGCGTCATCGCTCATACCGGCCGGTACTTGGCGGCGCCGCAGTTGTACAAAACGGCGTTGATCGGTTTACCGTCCAGCCTCGGTCCTCCCCGATCCGTCACGCTTCAGGCAAAAAAGCCGCCTGGCCCTTGTCGGGGAGCATGAAAAAGCTGGGGGCGCCGCTGGCTTTCCGTTAGCTTGGCCGTCATGTCCTACGTTGCAGCGTCCGTCGTGTATCAGCTCAAGTTGAGCTTGCGCGGCATCTCACCGATGATCTGCGCCGGCTGCTCGTGCCGGCGGACCTAACGCTGTATGGACTACACCGCGTCGTCCAGATTGCGTTCGGCTGGGAGGGCTACCATCTCCATGCATTCAAGCTGCAGGGCCGCCGCTACGGCACGATGTGGGCGGGCGAGCGCCACCGTGACGCGGGGGGCGGCGAGATCATGCTCGCCGATCTCCAACTGCGCGTGCGCCAGCGCATCCACTACGAATATGATATCGGCGATCTGTGGGAGCACGAGATCCGGGTCGAGGCCAAGTTCGAACGCGATGGCGGCAAGGTCTACCCGGTCTGCATCGCCGGCGCGCGTGCCGGCCCACCCGAAGATATCGGCGGTCCGAGGGGCTATGAGGCGCTTCTCGATCGGGTCCGCTTCGGCGACATCGGCCGGCTGCTTCGCGCAGATGATGGAGAAGATGTCGACGAGGAATTCGAGGACGATGATGCACTAAGCGCCTTCGAACCCGAGCGCTTCAGCCGGCGCGAGGTGAACGCCGAACTGAAACGCGAACTGGTGGGCGCGGACAAGCACTCAGAGAGTTGACCTCATCCGACTGTCCGGTGACAGGCGACCGTCCGCGTGTTTCCATCTCAGAGAAGGAGGGGGCATGCGATTTACCATTCAACTCGTGACCGATCCCGGCGACGCGACGTTCCAGACGCGTGAGATCGTCAGCATTGATCGACTGGACGGGGTGCTGTCAAACGATGATCTTGGCCTGACGCTGGGCGAGGCGAAGGCGATGCTAGCCGCGCTCCAGGTGGCATCACGGAAACGCAGATCCTCGACCTCGCCCGTCGCGAGCGGCCCTGTCCGTGTTGCCACCGGCTCCGGCGGCTGAAGGACAAGCGCACAATCACCATGCGCACGTGCTTCGGCAAGCTCGCGCTGCCGAGCCCACGATATGGATGCTGCCGATGCCAAGCTGTGCCCGGCGTCATCGCGCCTGTCGTGGCCGCTCTACCTGAACGCGTTACGCCCGATCTTCTTGCGCTCGAGGCACGTTGGGCTTCGCTCGCGGCCTACGGTGTCGCCGCCGCACTGCTGGCCGACGTATTGCCGATCGGCGAGGCCGTGAACGCCTCGACGATCAGGAACGATGTGATGCGCGCCGCTGAGCGTCTCGAAGCTGAGCTCGGTCCCGAGCAGGCGATGTTCGCGAGCGGATGCCAGGCCGAGTGAACGAAATGCCGATCCCCGGCCCGCCGGTCACGATCGGCATCGACGGTGGCTATGTGCGCAGTTGGACCGATAGGCTGGCGAACTTCGAGGTGATTGTGGGCAAATCTGTGCCGGAGGAAGGACCGGTTCGCCGGTTCGGGTTCGTGACCGGCCACGACGAGAAGCCGAAGCGTCGGCTGCACGAGTTGCTGGTCAGCCAGGGCATCGCGATGAACCAGGAGGTGGCGTTCATGTCAGATGGCGGCGACAGCGTGCGCGACCTCCAGCTCTATATGCGTCCCAACGCAGATCATGTTCTTGACTATTTCCATATCGCCATGCGCATCACCGTGCTCCAACAGACCGCCGCTCAGCACCGCGGCCCCGGCGATTATAGAGGTGCCCGAAAGTGTGAGACGATATCTCTGGCACGGCAATCTCAGACGAGCGCTCAGCCTCGTCGAAGACCTCGACGACGGACTCGAGCGTCTTGACGATCCACCGCCCGAAGTGCGGAAGCTGCGACGCCACCTTGGCGAGTTCAGCGGCTACATCACCAACAATGCCGGATTCATCCCGAACTACGCCGAGCGACGCCGCTATGGCGAGTCGGTTTCGACCGCCTTCGTCGAATCAATAGTCAACCAGGTGATCGCCAAGCGTTTCGCCAAAAAACAGCAGACGCAATGGACGCCCCGTGGCGTCCATCTGCTCATGCAACTGCGAACCCGCGTCCTCGACGGCATCCTCGACAGCGATTTCAAGCGGTGGCGCAATGAGCGGCGATCGCCACCGAACGAGGCGAAAATGGCGGCGTGATACCCCCAGCTTTTTCATACTCCCCAGGTCGGTGATGTCGGCGTCTGTGGCGCGCTGCGGCAATTCGCTGAGGACGTGGCGCAAGTACGCCAAGGGCTCGAGGCGCGGCAGGTCAGCATCAGGCTGTATATGACGGCGCTGGCCCTGGCTCCATCCACGGTATCGCTGAACAGCCAGGATTTTCTGCCGGTGGCAAAGATTCTGATATCGCGTTCGAGAAGGTTGTTGTCGATCGGCATCCTGCCGTCTTCTTTGTATCGCGTCAGGTATTCCCACTGGTTCAGAGTGTAGGGCACCGCGTCGCCGATCTTGCTATCGGGCAAGACCTTCGGCGCGATGTGGTCGAGCCATGTCTTGAGGGCATTGAGGATGGGAACGCTGTGTTGCTGGCGAAAGCGGCGAATGCAATCGGCTTGTGTTTCGCCCTTGTCCGGCCTTTCGTTCCGCGCTTAGCCGTCTCTTCCGGTTCGTTGCGTCTGGCCGCCTCCTCGATCCGGCTCCAGTGCCGGCGCAAGGACCATCCACGCATGGCGATCGGCATCCCAGGAGGCAAACGGCACGGTGCGGGAATAGGGCGTCACCACCTCCAAATGATCATCAGGGCGCAGAAGATACTTTGAGACGATGGGATCAAAGACAAAGGCGTCGCGGTCTTTGAGGTCGGCATGGATTTGCGTCTGCGAAAGCTTGCCGCTTGCCGAAACAGTTCGCACGATGCAACGTCGCGCAATGGTCAGCATCTTCGTGGGCGTCACCGACAATGATTGGTTCGAGTATCTCTCGGCTCGTCAGGTCGAGGAGGTAAACTTTTGGGCTCCAAGTGGCCGTACCAATTTTCGCGCTTTGCAACCCGGCGAATTGTTCCTGTTTAAGCTGCATTCGCCCCAGAACTTCATTGTCGGCGGCGGAATCTTTTCCCACGCGTCGCTGCTTCCGCTCTCGATCGCTTGGGAGGCATTCGGCGAAAAGAATGGGGTTGATTCAGCTAAAGAGATGCGGCGCCGCATCGGTCGGTATCGAACCGGCGACCCCCGCGTGGATCCCACAATTGGCTGTCGCATCCTGACCAACCCGTTTTTCTGGGCCCGAGACAACTGGATTGCGGTGCCAGAGAGCTGGTCCCGCAATATTGTGGTCGGACGTGGCTACGACACGGACGAAGCAGATGGCGCCAAGCTTTGGGCTGCGGTGATGGATCGCGCCAGTCTCGCATTGCCTGCCTCGTCTGACCGCTACGGGACTCCGATTTTGGTTCGTCCGCGGCTGGGTCAAGGCGCATTCAGGATATTGGTCACAGACGCCTATGGTCGACGTTGCGCGGTCAGCGGCGAGAAAACCCTCCCCATACTTGATGTCGCTCACATTCGATCCTATGCGGAAGGCGGAGAGCACGAAGGTCCAAACGGTCTCCTGCTGCGAACTGATATCCATAAGCTGTTTGACCTGGGGTACGTAACAGTGGACACGGACCTGCGCTTTGTAGTGAGCGGCCGGCTCAAGGCAGACTTTGACAACGGCAAGCACTACTATGACCTGAACGGTACGACGCTGCAGTCGCCGATCCTGGCTTCAGCCCTTCCTTCGTCCAGCTCGCTGGAGTGGCATCGCCATAACAAGTTCCTGGGGTAGCTGAGCCTCCCTGGCTCGCATGTATCATCGTCTAACCTATGCTTTGTGCCAACTGCAGGCATTCCTCTTGGCCTTCAGCTCTTGGGAGGTGAGTTTAGAACGGCGGTTCGGCCTGGATGTTGAGCCTTCGGATTCTGGCGCCACCAAAACTCAACCGTAACGGGGATGCGCCACTTTTTGGCCAAGCGGTCGATCTCTTTCCATGCGTCGGAAGCGGACTGACCCTGCACCGAAATACCTAGGTCTGGGTGATACTTGAACCCCTCGTCCTCGAACTTGGCGGCTTTGGCAGGGATCCCCAATTCACGGACAAGCTTTTCACCGTCGAGGCCTTTTGACTTTAGTTGAGCAATCATCGTGATCAGAATCGATGACCATCTTGGGCTAGGGATCGCCTTTCCGTTGATGGTCGCCGACAACGGTTTCGTGAAAGCCAGACCGGGCGCTACGTCGAATTGCCTGGCACCTCCCTCTGAGACAATGGCTTCATGGGGCTCATGCTCACGCTCCAAGCCGAGCTGGTCCATCGCCTCCTTCACGACACGATCCAGCGTATCGGCGGGCGTTTTCGTGCCAAACCAACTTGCTATGAGCTTCAGATCGGCAAAGGTGGCATCGTTAATTCTCACTACGGGCATCATGGGACTCTTCTGCGGCTTCGATAGGAGATATGTTACATATCTGACTGCCAAATTGCAAGAGGGCATGTTACATATTCCCTTACGGCTGACGATTCACTTAAATTGCATCTTTCAGCGTTCGCTGAACGTGACAGTCCGGACGAAATGACGCCAATGTCAGCAACCTAAGTGTGCTGCATCAAGCAAGGTTAGGTTGAAATCCGCCCAACACGATGAGCGGGGAAGGGGCAGCCGTGCCCGATTCGCTATGCGATCATGCGAAACAACGCGGCCGCAACGGGCAGATCCTCGCGCGAAAATCAGGTACCGGCTCGCCGAGCAATATTTCGTGCTTTCGCGCCTCGCCGCCGGATGCGAGAAGATGGTGCGCGTTCTATGGTCGCCGATAATCACCCCGATATGATCGCCAGGTAGGGTAGCAGAGATCAATATGCCGACTTCCATCCACGATACTTTCGCCCGGCTTGTCACTCGCGACACCCGGCGCACCGAAGCAGAAATACAGGCAGATGTGCGTCAATTTATTCTCGATGCCCCATTCGAACTTGAAGAGGATGACCTATCCCTTGTCCAGCTGGAGTCGCAGTTGGGTGACCGTCGGCGAATCGACGTGGAAGTCGGGGCAACTGTCATCGAGGTTAAGCGCGACCTCCGCACCGAGCGTATAAAAAGAGAGGCGGAAGAGCAGCTTGCCGGCTATGTGGCATTGCGGGCTAAACAAACGGGTTTGCGATATGTCGGTATCCTGACCGACGGTACGGGCTGGTACTGCTATCATCTGGTCGATGAGGAATTGCGTCAGGTTTCAGACCTCAGCCTTGAAGCGAGCGAGATTGAGCAACTGGTCGTGTGGCTCGAGGGTGTCCTTGCGACCACCCACGGGCTTGTTCCTACAGCCGACGCAATCGAGGCCCGTCTCGGCTCTACCAGCAGCGCCTATGTGCTAGACAGGGCCACTCTCTCAGCCATCTACCAGCGCAACCGGGATGAGCCGAGTGTCATAATGAAGCGCACTCTCTGGGCGCGCCTTCTGACATCCGCCCTTGGTACCCAGTTTGAGGACAGCGACGACCTGTTCATCGAGCATACGCTGCTCGTAAACTCAGCCGAGATCATTGCTCATGCAGTTCTTGGCCTTCATCCAGAGACCATCACACCTGTTGCCCTTCTCGGTGGCGAACGATTTGACGAAAGCGGAATTTACGGTGTCGTTGAACCCGACTTCTTCGATTGGATCGTTGAGATCGAGGAGGGTCGCGTCTTTGTCCGCACACTGAGCCGCCGGCTCGCGCGCTTTGACTGGAGCGCCGTCGAGCAGGACGTCCTCAAAGTGCTGTATGAGAGCATTATAGGCGCAGAGACGCGCAAGCGCCTGGGCGAATACTATACCCAGACTGGCTCGCTCACATCGTTGTAGAAGAAACGGTGAGTGCGCCGCTAACGCAGCGTGTTCTCGATGCCGCGTGCGGGTCCGGAACGTTCCTTTTCCATGCCATCCGCCGCTATATAGCGGCAGCCGAGCGCGTGGGCATGACGGTATCGGAGCAGATCAACGGAGTGACGCGCCATGTCATCGGCATGGACCTGCATCCCGTTGCGGTCACATTGGCGCGTGTCACCTACCTCTTGGCGATCGGCCGAGACAGGCTAGTCAATCCGTACAGAGCGACGATCCAGATTCCCGTCTATCTTGGCGATTCCCTCCAGTGGCAGGAACAGTCGCGCGATCTTTGGAGCGCCGGCAATCTCACAATCCATGCAGATGATAATCGCGAGTTGGTCGCCTCCGAACTTCGATTTCCCGATGCGCTTCTGGACGATGCCGCTCGGTTCGATGAATTGGTCAATGAGCTGGCTAACCGAGCCGCGAACCGCCGCTCTGGTGCGGCAGTACCGTCACTGAATTCCGTCTTTCAGCGCTTGGCAGTTCCGCAGCAGCACCGAGCGGTGATTGAAGGAACATTTCGCACCATGTGCCGCCTCCATGACGAGGGGCGCGATCACATCTGGGGCTACTACGTCCGTAACCTCGCGAGACCAATGTGGCTCGCGCGTGAAGCCAATCGCGTGGATGTTCTCATCGGCAACCCACCCTGGTTAGCCTACCGAAACATGACGGCCGGTATGCAGGCCGCCTTCCGGCGCATGTCGGAAGAACGTGGCCTATGGGCCGGGGCAGAACTGGCAACTCAGCAAGACTTGGCTGGTCTTTTCGCGGTTCGAGCGTGCGAGCTTTATGTGCGTAATGGAGGCAACTTTGGCCTTGTGCTGCCAAACACTGCTATCGACCGCGACCACTACGGAGGATTTCGTTCGGGCCGTTATGGGGACGCAACGGTCGGCATGGCGATCGCTTTTTCGTCGCCTTGGGATTTGCGGCGGATCAGGCCCCACTTCTTTCCGCGAGCGTCAAGCGTGGTGTTCGGCTCCCGAGCAGACGGACGCCCGGTGTCTATGCCGGAAGAGGCGCAAATCTGGACGGGCCGCCTACCAACGTCGAATGCGCACTGGGAGCAAGCCAGTGCCGCCCTCTCTCGCAGTGACGGAAGACTGCGCCGCAGTGGCACGCTGAGCCGCTCGCCCTATGCGCCCGCGTTTTCGCAGGGCCCAAATTTCTCTCCACATTTCATGTTTAATGTGGAGCACCAACCGTCGACCACGCTGGGCATTCCTGCTGGACGTACTGCTATTCGATCCTGTCGTAGCATCCACGAGAAGCGGCCGTGGCGATTGCTGGATGGACTATCCGGAGTGGTTGAGTCCGAGTTTATTCGCCCCAGCTACAACGGAGATAGCGTATTTCCATACCGGGTTGCCGGATCCACTCTGGTCGTTCTCCCTTGCGGGCGAAATGGTCCACTCTCTGAGGATCAGATTGAACTGAGCCCAGGACTTCATCAATGGTGGGATCGTGCAAGCGCGCTCTGGGAAGAAAATAAGAGCACCGACGGCATGAGCCTGATGCAGCGAATTAACTATCAGTCGGGCTTAGCGAAGCAATTCCCGATACCGGCGATCAAAGTCGTTTACAATCGAGCTGGAATGCATCTTGTTGCTGCGAAGGTAACTGATAGACGGGCCGTTGTCGCGAATGGGCTCTATTGGGCGTCAGTGCGTACTGAAGTTGAAGCGGACTATCTCTGCACTATCCTAAATGCCCCTATCACAACCGACCTCGCCCGCCCATTGATGTCCTACGGCAAGGACGAGCGCGACATTCACAAACATGTTTGGGAACTGCCGATCCCTTCCTTCGACGAAACCAACCCTGTGCATCAGCGACTATCGGAACTCGGCGCGGGGGCCGAGCAAATCGCCGCGACCTTCGCCATCAACCCTGATCTGCACTTTGCGGCTACTCGCCGCCATATCCGACAGCTCATCGAAGGAACGCCGGCGGGGCGAGAAATCAACGACATTGTGTATGAATTGATCTCGTGAGGCCTGGTGCAGAAGCGCAGGTCGAGAACAATCCTTCTTTCGTCGTCCACTGCTCGAATATGCGAAGATGGAGCGGACTCAGGACCTGCTCGAGTGGAATTCGGGGTACACGACCCTGCGGGCCACAGCCCTGACACCAGTGGCTAAATTGCAGCGGCGGCGGGTACCATATTTACTAAAATGTGGCGGAGCTTAATCGGCGCTCCGTTGGCTTGCTGGAGGTGGCTTTCGTGGATTGACAGGGCATGCTCGTGGGAACCTGCCACTGCTAACGCTGCAGGTGCCCCGTACGTCTGCTGAAGTCGCTGATTGAGCATGTCGACGATTTGCTCGCCCGGGAGAGAAAGAGCGTAGCCGAGCATGAAGCCCCAGGCGTGACCCACTGCATATTGCCCGTTTGTAAAGCGAATGACGCCCTGTGTAACGTATCGGCCGTTAAGCTGATTGTAGGCACTCCCAGCGCCAACTCGTTTACATTCTACGCCAACATAGTCCTCTTCGTTTCCGAATTGGCGCAAGAACTTCAGTGTGATGTCGATTCGCCCCGCTATCTCCGCTCCCTCGGAGGACATGTCGTCGATTTCCACCTCGCCGGCCGCCTCCAGATTCGTAAGTCCCAGCTCGCGCTTGATCCGCTTCATGGCCTTTCTGACAATAATGGTTATGGGCACCTCAAGAAGCCCGGGAGTAAGGTACTGACGAGCCTCGCGCGCGCCTTTGCAAATGAGATCGATCACGGTGTCGATCTCATCATCCTCAAGTGAAAACGACGGAGTGCCTGCCGGCTTATCAACTGTGAGCCGCATGCGACGCCTTGAGCCAATGGTCGGCAAGAATGATGTCGGCATCATTGAGACCGGCCGTGCGGGTCCAGTACCTCGCCTCGGACGGCTTTACCACAAACAGACTATCACCAAGATAAAGCCGCAGATTGCGACGCTCATTAAGATAGGCGGGGAGTTCGGTCTTCATCCATCCCTTTAGCTGCGTTGCGAGCGCTTGGAGGTCGGCATCTTCTCCCTTCTTTATGGCCGGCTCGCGGGGCGGAGCGCCGCTTCCCATCCGAAACCGTACGGCTGTGAGCCCACCGGCCCCATCTGCCCAGTTGGCGCTGATCAATGATTTTGAAAAGACCGCGGCCTCCAAGTGCCTAGCGCCCTTCGTTCGCAGGTAGCTGTCGACGACGCTCGCGACCGCCGACGCGTAGGCGCACAGCGGTTCGCGGTTGGGCGGCTTCACAAATGCCCGACGGCGGTTCCTACCTTCAAAGATCATCATCCGGGCGCGCTCAATGCTGTCTCTAGCCAAAACCAGCTCGAACCGATCGAACTCGTAAAGGTCCGCGACGGCATTATCGAGGGCCTCCAAATGCACTAAGGACGGATCGTTTGCGGCAGTTATCTCGGCTTCAGCAACACGCTGCAAAGTCGACTCTTCTGCCTTCTGCAGGTCTGGTATGCGTAGCGAGAGCAAATCCTTCGGTTCTACCGTCGATCGTTCTAGACCCCACGCGCCTCCACCATAGGCAAGCTGAAACGTAGTGACGCACGAATTCAGTATGCCAGAAAGAATTGGTGCAAGTTTCGGATCATGGTCAGCAAAGGAGATGCCGTAGAAGCTTTCTGTGAAAAGCATATCCGAATCAGAAAGCGCGGCGCTGTACCGTCCTTCTTCGGCCCCGGCCTTGAAGCTCGCTTTCGGGCAAACCAGCAGCGGTCCACGATAGATGGTTTCGCCACGGACGCGATGCAGTGTCGGCTGCTCAAACAATGGCAACGACGCCACGTCGATCCTAAACGGCTCGTAGTCGTCGGGTGTGAGGGTCGTCAGCTGATAAAAATGCTCCGGCGGAAGGTTTGGTTTTCCCTCTACCTGGTAGCCTTGGCCCCGCCCAACGCTTGGAGCAATGCCAATCGCACCCAGAATCGTTCCGAACGTAGGAAATTCACGCTCGAGTCGTTCAATCAGCCAGCTATCGCGCACTGAACCGAAGGTGGCAGCCTTCAGCATCGCGGGGGTCCGGAGCACCCTCTTAAGGGGGATCGTGCGTAGTTCGCTTGGCCCGACCTGAAAGTGGCCGTTGCGGATAAAGTCCGGCGTCCACGGAATAGATCCCACGAGCAGTTGATCTGCGGCTGGCATCAATGAACACCTGGCGAACAACAGCAGGGCCGGGCCGGTTGCATCTGGAAACAGATATTCCTTGCGCAGCGCTGAAAGGTTAACCAATGCGGCCGGCTTCAAACGTCCTAGTAGCGCCGCCCGTGCTTCGACAGCATGATCATCTTTTGAGAAGAAGGGCGAAGCCTTCATCACCATGCCGAGTCGCCCTGTCTCCCCGGCGAGGTCCGTCGCGACATCGAGGAATGCCCAATCCGGGCTTCGGCGTGGTCGAAGCGTACGAACAGCGCCCTTCTTTCTCGGCTTGGCCTTCTTGCTCTTATCGAAAGTCCAGGGAGGATTTCCGACCACGGCGTCGAAAGGCTGCTCGAGCAACGCTGTCGGCAAATCGCCGCCGACTGTGTCAGCTTCGAACAATGTCGTCCCGATCAGCTTATCAAATTTGAGGTCTCCAATGTCGGTTACGGGCTCTTCATCGAACTCAAGAGCGGCAAGATACAGGCTGAAGGCGGCAATTCCGAGCGCGGATGGGTTGATGTCGATACCGAACAATTGATGGTAAAGAATATCACGGACGATTGATCGCGATGCCCTTTCATTTCCGCAACGGCGCCATACGAGGCGGCGGAATGCCTCAACCAAGAAGGCACCTGACCCACAAGTCGGATCAATGACTCGAGCGGTCGCGGTCAAATTCTCGAAAACGGGATCGAGGGTCAGGTGCACGAGTTCAACGGGCGTGTAGTGAAGTCCCTGCAAACGCGCCTTTTCCTCTGCGCTCGAGCGGGCAAACTGCTGATAGATAGAGCTGATCAGATTGACTGGAATTGCGTCGAACCGGAAGCGAAACAGGCGGCCTTGACCCTGATTTTCAGGAATCAGACTACGCCCTTCGATAAAGTCCCTGAGAAGTGAAAGATGTGCGTCACCGAGGCGCATGCGCTCAGCGCCGGGATCATCCATCGGGAACAGGTCCCCATTAAACGTCTCTCTCAACCAGTCAAAAAGCTCGAATGCGGTATCAGACGTCGCCATGATCGTCGAGAGATCGGCGGGCAGAGCAGCTGGCAAGAACGACTGAGCAACGCCGCGATCAAGCAAATACCAAGTAAAGATGCATCGGCCAATGAGACGTTGAGCCAAATCGCGCGCCGCCGCGACTTCCGCGGCGCCGTCGAGACGGACCGTCGAGTCCGTCGGCGGCAGTACTGTCAGTCCCTGTTCGAGCGCATTTATCTCACCAAGCAATTCGCGATCGACGCGGTACTGACGATCAATCTTCTTGCCGATGACGCTTGACCAGAATGCACCCGTTTCGGTCGCAAGGCGGCCGCACATGGCATCGAGAGCGCGCAACCGATCGTCGACGGCAAGGTCAAACCGCTCAAGCGGTGTCGCCGCAGAGCCTCCTTTCCCCTGTCGTGGCGATGCATAACAGTCGAAGAGACGGACTTCTGTAGGCGTGATGATCCACAGCAGTGGTGCAAGCCCGATGTTCCAAGCTGCCTCATGCCAGCGAGCGATATCACTTTCACTCGGGTTAGCATCGCCAGAATCTTTGAAGATGCCGGCGGCACTGTTCTGCGCCGTAAACACAGCATCTGCCTCAAGCCCGATCCTCTGGTCCTTCATCACGGCTCGCAGGCGAGCCGCTTCCGGATCATCAGGTGTCACCAGACCCGGAGCGGGCTGCCCCTCCGGCCCCAGATATCCAGTCGCCTGGAGCGCACGGATAAAAGCAGCGGAGCTCATGCGTTTCGCCGCTGCCGTGACGGCTTTGTTGAAGAAGTTCCTTTGATGCCCACGGTCATTCTATCGCTGCGAACCAGTCGGGCAGGAAATAACTCAAGCTGACCTGCCACGGCCGCCGGCGTAGGCATCCCGAATTCGGCGGTCAGAATCTTAAGATGGCCGTCCAACTGAAGTACAAGGCTCTCGCCTTCGTCCAGACGGTCCGCTCCAGCCTCAAGAATTTCCCAGCGGTCGATTCCGTATATAGCGATGGAGCTGCCCCAAAGGCGCAGGATGGAGACGCCGTCGAAGGACTCGCGAATACTCGCAAAAAGTTCACGGTGAGCATGAAGCTCCAAGTGAAAGCGATTCTTTAGAACGGCTGCCATGCGTAGCAGGAGCAATGTCTGCCAGCTGTACTGCGACGGTGATCCACGGCCGCGATGCTGAACATCAGCCGGGATCAACGCCCGTCGGTTTGTCCATTCACGAAGCTGATTGGTCGAAAGGCCGGTCAGCCGCGCAGCAGCGCTGGTAGTTACGAGCCTCAATGTTCGCCCCTTGCAAATCGGTACCATGCCCGATCTCGAACAAGAATGGGTATCATACCCTAACTCACCTGAGAAGAGAGCAATGAGAACAAAAGTAGGACAAAGCGCCATTGGCCAATGGCAAGGCCATCGCGGCGAGTGCCGTCTGATTAGAGTGGCCCGACAGGGTCGCCACAGCTAACAGGTCTGTCCGATGTGGATCTATTTCGGACAAAGCTCGTACAGCTCCACGGCTATTCGTCGGGCTCGACGTGCTCTTTGCCGGCGGCAAACTCCGGCATTATGTCACCGCCCAGCAACTTCTCTTCGACAGCAGCCCTTCGTCCTCGAGCGCTTCGAAATCCGGCAGCTGGCGCAGCGTGTCGAGCCCGAACTGCGACAGAAAGGTCTTGGTCGTCAGATAGGTGTAGGGCGCACCCGGCTGCGGGCTGCGCGGCCCCGAGGCGATCAGATCCTGCGCGCGCAGCACGCCGATCAGATCGCGCGACACCTCCTTGCCGAAGAAGCTCGACAGCTCGCCACGTGTTATCGGCTGGAAGTAGGCGATGCACATGAGGACAAGAGCCTCCGACTGCGACAGTTCTTTCGTCCCCTGCCCTGCGGCTGTCCCGAAGGCAGCGTGGATAACGTCGCCAAAGACCTTTTTGGTCCGGTGCTGCCAGCCGCCGGCGACCGACACCAGCTCGTAGGGGCGGCCGGCGAGCTCGGCGGGGATGACCAGGTCGAGATTGCAGTTTCTTCCCACCACTCGCGCGAGGACACTACGTGTCACCGGCTCGCTGGCCGCAAAAATGACCGCTTCGACGCGGCCCATCCACTCGCGCCAGCGCAGTTCTGGAGGCAGGTGCTCGAGCTCGGTGTCGAGCAGCGCCGGCTGCTCGTTTGGCTTGCGGCGGGCAGACGCTTGGCTCATCGGCTACAGCCCAAACAGCCGGAAGCTGGTGCGGCCCGACAACTCGCGCACGACATCGAGGTGTTGCAGGCGCTCGAACAGCCGCCGCGCCGCAAAGCGCGATAGGTTCTTGGTCGTCAGCGATCCGGCGACGGCATCTTCACTCAGAAGCAAAAAAATCACGTCGCCGGCGCCTTTGGCCCGCAGTTTCGGCGCCACCGCCAGGAGTTTTTCGGCGCGGCGCGACAGCTCGGCGGCCTGCCGGCAGGCGTCAGCCGCCGCTTGAACCAGCGCGACGCAGACCGCGCGCTCAAAACCTTTTTCGCCGGGTCGGGTGCGCCTGCCGCCGGCCTCTGTGCGGAAGGCCGGGCCAAAAGCTTGGGCCATCAACAGCGGCAGCGGCCGCGGCCAGCGCAGGCTTTGCGCCAGCACCAGATCAGCGAGCCACCAGGCCAAAAGCTCGGCGTCGGGCCGCATGGCGACGACGTACGCGGCAATCGCCGCGGCGGCGAATGGCGCCGGCCGTTGCGAGCCCGCCAGCTTTTCAATCTCCGTGCAGAGGTCGGCGAGCGCCGCGCCGTCCCAGGCGAGCCCCAGCATCTCCACGATCTTTTCAAGCCGATCGGCGGTGGCGGCTGGCGGCTGCGGCGCCAGTTGCCGCCAGGCGGCAAAAATGGCCCCGGCGGGTCCGGGATCGGCGCCAGCCGGGCGTAGGTGCCAGGCGTCGCGCAAGGCGGCTTCGTCCTCGGCGCGGCCGGCGAGCCGCATGCTGGCGACAGCACAACGAAGCGCCAGCCGCTGGCGCCACGCACCGGCCCAGGCAGGCTGCGCGCGTGCAAGCGTGTCGAGGGCCCCCAGGGCGGCGCCGGCCCGGAAGGCGGCGTCACCGTCGCTCGGCGCACCGGTGCTTGCGAGCGCCCAGGCGGGAACCGTCGGCGGCGCGGTGGGAGCTGGCGGTCGCGGGATCGAGGCGAATCATGCTTGCGAGGATAAGTTGCCCGTGCGCTTTGTGCCATCGATTTCCGCCCAAAACGCACAGCCTGTCGGCGTGGCAAAACGAATGATAATGTTGCAATATCAGTCGCTTCAACGTTCCGCAATTCGCTCTGGCGAGGCATCCGCGACCGCTGTCGGCTGACTGGAAGTCGTGGGATTCGTCGCCTTTTTGAACCGTTTCGTATCCTCGCGAATCCGCTCCACTCAGGGGGAAGCCGGCCATCGAGCGTGCTCACCACCGCCACCATCCTTCTGAACGCTGCGCCGGTTCTAAACTAAACGAGTTTGACGCGCATGGGCTGGGTCGGAGCGCTGACTGTCGACAAATGGTCTCGGTGGCGCTAATCGGTCTTGTCCTCGGTCGTAACCGCCGTCGCGGTTGCGTTCATCGAGGCCGCGCCAAGTGCAGCGCGCCAGGCCGTAAGCGCGTTTGAGCCAATAGATCCCAAGCTCACATGACGATGCTGAGGTAGGCGGTGTGCTAGGGCGGCATCGTTTGCTCTCAATTGGGGCGGAATCCAGAGGTGGGCGCGATTGCGTGACTCGGCTCGGTCAATCGAGCGTAGTCAACTCACATACGGTCGCCGCTTGAGACGGCTGCACCAATATCCCGCTTGCGGCGGCAGGGGCCAAGAAGGCGAGACCCGTCTTTGACACGGCATTCCAGCCAGCTGGGGTCTCGGTTCGCCTCCTGGATCCGCCGAGGCTGATCAGGCCTCGAGGGATGAGTGTATCGGTGTGATCTCGTCAGACAGCCAACGATGCGCCGGACTTCGCGCCCGGCTTGGATGGCTTCGCTGCGCCAGCGGCGCAACAGCCATCCGGGTCGGCATCGAGCTTCTTGACAGGATTACGTTCAAAGTCAGGGACCGTCGCAGCAATGAGCCACTTTGTCTGGCTCATCTGAATCACTGCGTGCTGTCCTGATTAAGTGCGGTAAGGGATTTGCTTGCATCAAAGGATGGTGACATGGGGCGCTCCTTAGGTCGCTGCTCAACAGCGCCGAGGGTGCCACACGCTCGCCGCCGCCCATAGCATCTACAGCGCTGTTGAGGGCGCACGCGAGCGGCTTCGCTACCGCCGAGCTACACCACATAGCGTAATCGCTCAGAGCCTAGCCTTCCGGGCGGCGGCTCTCCACACTGTCCCTTGTGAACCCTGGCCAGTGTGCCGAAGCTATGAGGAGAACCGCCATGAAGCATTATGCCGGACTGGATACCAGCCAGCAAACGACCTCACTCTGCATCGTTGATGAGGAGGGCAAAATTGTTGCTGAACGAAAGGTTGCATCGTCTCCAGACGCGATTGCGGATGCGCTGGAGCCTTTTGCAGTCACTCGCGCAGGACTTGAGACCGGTCCATTGTCGGTCTGGCTATGGAATGGATTGAAAGAGCGTGGCGTTCCCATCGTCTGCATGGATGCTCGCCACGCTAATGCAGCCTTGAAGATGATGCCCGCCAAGACGGACCGCAACGATGCCATCGGCCTGGCACAGATCATTCGTACGGGTTGGTGTAAGAGTGTTCATGTCAAGTCGACGGCAAGCCACGAGGCCCGGGCGCTCCTTGCCACCAGAAGCCAGCTCGTGCAAATCCGTTGCGACCTGGAGAACCAGATCAGAGGTGTGCTTCGCACCTTTGGCATCCTGTTCGGCAAACGCGTCGGTGGGTTCGCTAAGCGTGCCGAGGAAATCATCGACGGCGAGCTGCATGCGTCTCCCACAATCCAAGCTGTCGTGGAAGCATTGATGAGGGCGCGTGCTGGCATTCTTGAACAGATCCGTCTTCTCGATGCGAAGGTTCGCTCGATAGCGCGACAGAACGTTGTAGTGCGACGCCTGATGTCGGTACCCGGCGTGGGAGTTATCACTGCGCTCGGCTTCGCCGCGACCATTGATGATCCGACACGATTTAAACGATCGTCCAGTGCTGGAGCATATCTTGGCCTGACACCCCGCATCTATGCCTCGGGCGAAACGATGAGATCTGGACGCGTCTCGAAGCGGGGTGACGACTTCCTGCGGCGCAGCCTATATGAAGCGGCCAATGCGTTACTGACACGCATTCCGCAATTCTCTGCCTTGAAGAGTTGGGGCTTGCGCATTGCGCGACGTAGTGGCTATGGCAAAGCCAAAGGTACGCCTCCGGCGAAGGCCGCCTTGCGCGAACATGGCACGGTAGCGAGGCTGCGCTCTTAAGGTCGTCCTTACGAGCGTGGTTAGCAGCACAGCATGAGCCAGATGACGTTATTGACCGGGCCGGAGCGTCGTCGTCGTTGGAGTGAAGAGGATCAGTGCCGGATACTGGCCGCGGCATTCGCGCCCGGGTCACGGTTGCGGCGGTGGCGCGTCAGTATGATGTCGCGACCAGCCTGATCTATAAGTGGCGCCGCACGATGAGAGCCCGCGAGACGGGCTTTGCCGAAGTTGTCGTGGTTCCCGATGAGCCTGTCGCCGCTTCGAGGCCGGCGGCCCCTCCAGCGGTGATCGAGCTGGAGATCGCCGGCAAGGCGCGGCTGCGGATTCCGCTGACCACGCCGCCGACACTGGCGGCGGCGATGGTGAAGGCACTGGGCGTTTCATGATCCCGGTTCCGAGCCAGGTGCGGATCTGGTTGGCGGTCGGCCGGACCGATATGCGTCGCGGGATGCAGGGTCTCGCTCTGCAGGTTCAGGAGACGTTGGGCCGGGATCCGCATGCCGGCGATCTTTATGTTTTCCGCGGCCGCAGCGGCAATCTGATCAAGATTATCTGGCATGATGGGCTCGGCATGTCGCTGTATGCAAACTAACTGGCTTCATACTACAGCCCTTTCCTTGAGATCGTAGCATTTTGAGGAGTTGAGTCGGCGGATGGCGTCTGCCCGATGGGCAAGCTGGTTCCATCGGCTGGACTGTTTGGCTGGGACGTGCTCTAGCCGTTCATAGAGGTAGATATAGCCGTTGTAGGCATGTCTTTTCACGATGCCGTATTTCGCCCATCTGACCAGGGTACATTCGGTGATTCCGAGTTTTGCGCAGGCCTCTGCTTTTGTCAGCATTCCCCGCTCGCGCAGCCGGTCGTAGCGCGAGCGCAGACCATATTGCTTGACAAGATAGATGACGTGCAAGTCGGTGAACTGGGCGTCAGCCTTGCCGCGCCGCGCTGAGCCGCCGGGACGGATTCCCTTTGCATTCAGGATGTCGGCGATTTCAGCGCAGATATGATCGTCGAGAAGCTTGTCGACCAATTCGACCACCTCGGGCCGGGTCTTTACCTGCTGTGCGGAGGTTTTCGGGTTCTGGGTGGTCAATGTTTCGGTCCTTCCACCTCTGAAGCGAATGTGGATCCGGGTCTCTCCCTCGGCCTGGAACTTGAGCAATGTGACGTCTTCGACGAGATAGGCAAGGAGCCGCTTGCGTTCTCGGTTCGGCAAGGTGGGGTCGCACCAGACCGTATTGAAGTCGGCCGTCATGGCGATCAATCGATCACGGATTGCATCGTCGAGTGTCGCTCGGTCTTCGCGCAGAGCGCTCTCTCTTTCTTCTCGTAGATCAGCCAGCATGCGCAGTTTGTCGTTCCATTCGCGTTCAAGGGTGTCGGCAACCAGGCGGTTGTTCGGATCGACCAGCATAAACCGCCGCTGTGCAAGATCGGCATCGATTTGGGCGCGTTCGACGGCACGGAGCCGGAGTTTGTCCGCTTCGTCATAGCGCGCTTCGATCTCTTTTCGGATCTCCAGAGCTAACTCCACGGCGGCGGGCGTCATTTCCGCGGCGATCAGTTCACCGATCGCCGCGTCGACGGGCCAGCCTGCGATCGACTGGCAGTGAGGCTCACCCCGAGAGACGTAGGCGCGGGTGCAGACGTACCAAGTGTCCACCTGACCGCGCCGGGTGACGTAACGCGCCCGCATGTGGCAGCCACACCGCCCGCATATGACGCGCCCCTGCAGCAAAGCCGCGCCTTCGCGCGGTGGCGAGACGCGCGCGGTCTGGTAGCTTTGGCCATTGGCCTCGAGCGCCGTGAGGTTGTGCTGGAACTGCTCCCAACTGATATAGCCGGGATGAGCGTCCGGGATGCATGCGAGCCATTCATTGGGCTCACGTTTACGGACCTGTTTCTTTCCGTCGACGGTCCTGCGGTAAAGACGCTGGCCATAGGCATAGGCGCCCGCGTAGCGAGGATTGTGCAGCGTGCGTAAGGCCCCCGATGTGGTCAGGGGTTGGAAGACCACCCGCTTGCTGTTGCGGAACCGGGATGGGAAGAGCAGACCTTCGCTGGCAAACGCCTTGACGGTCTGCGTAGCCGACCCGACCCGCGAGAACGTCTCGAAGAAGTGGGTGATCATCTCCCGGATCTGAGCGTCTGGATCGAGGACCACATCGCCAACCTCATTATAGATGAAGCCGGTCGGGAAGGGGGCAACGATATTCACCGCGGCGTGCTTTGTTGAGAATGCCACCGCGCAACCGGGCTTTGATAACGTGCAACTCGGCCTCGCTCATCGTGCCCTTGAGGCCCAGCAGAAGCCGGTCATTGAAGTTGGCCGGGTCGTACACGCCATCTTCGTCGAGGATGAGTGTGTCGGCCAAAGCGCAGATTTCCAGCAGCCGATGCCAGTCCGCATTGTTTCTGGCGAGGCGGGATACTTCCAGGCCCATGACGATCCCCGCGCGCCCCATGCCGACATCGGACACCAAGTGCTGGAAGCCTTCGCGCCACGCCGCTGAAGCGCCGGATTCGCCCTGGTCGCTGTCGATGACGGTGATCTGGTCGTCGCGCCATCCAAGCCCGATCGCGCGACCACGAAGATCGTATTGACGCTTGGTGCTTTCGACGTTCTCCATGACCTGTCGCGCCTTTCTGTCCGAAGGCATTGATGGCGATATGGCTCTGGTTCCTCTCAAACTCATTCCAACCGATATAGCCTTCATGATGATCCTGGAGCAGCACTTCCCATGTTCCAAAAGGCTTTCCGTGGCCGTAGCTTTTGCGAGCCCTGCCATCGACGATCTCCGTTCGCCTCTCGCTTTTACCATAGACGTAGACCCCAGCGTAGAACGGGTTCTTCAGGATCGAAATAATGCTTCGATAGCGAACCGGCACCCAGTCGAAGGACACCGTTTTGCGCCCGTCAGAAGGACGGGGAAAATGGAATCTGTCAGCGGTGAGCGAAATCAGGACCTGACGAGCGCTGCCAAGCTCGCGAAAACGCGAAAAGATGAGGCGGATCGCTTCCTGTACCCGCAAATCGGGATCAAGCCCCAGCCCATAGTCGCGGTGCCAGATATAGCCGATCGGAACACTGAGCCGCAGTTCCCCCCGCCGCGCTTTGGCACGAGCCGCGTCAAGCATGCGCGTTCGCAAAATGCCGAGCTCAAACTCGCTGATGCTGCCCTTCATTCCCAACAACAATCGATCGTTAGGCCGACAAGGATCGTACACCCCATCGAGATCAATCACGCGTGCTTCAACCAGGCCGCACAGTTCCAGGAGATGGTGCCAATCCCGGCCGTTGCGGGAAAGGCGCGATGCGTCGAGGCAGAGCACTGCGCCAATTTTGCCCGTGCACAAGCCGCTCACCAGTCGTTCGAAACCAGGGCGATCGACAGCGCCACTGGCTGTCCGGCCAAGGTCATCGTCGATCACATCGACATCGCGGAAACCCCAGCGGCGCGCAACATCGACAAGTTCATATTGTCGCCGCTGGCTCTCCAGGTTGTTCTGGACCTGCCCCGGGGTCGATTGTCGAACGTAGACCACAGCCTTTCGCTTCAGCACAGTAGCGACGCCGGCCGCGGCCATCAGAACGGCCGCCAGCCTGGCGACAACGACGCTCCGTTCCGCATCGCTCAGGCCTCGCATCTGCGGCGTATCGAACGGCATGCTCAGTTGCTGGATCAGCATTGGTAATGTCGAGGGTGCTGGTAATGCCTTCATGGCGCGCCTCCTGGATGGCTGTGAGTCCATCCGTCGAAGTGTGCCTGAAACCGCGCTCAGTAAGCAGCCTATGAAGCTCTATGAGGTTAGTCACCGCAACGCGCGGTTCGCCCATCTCCATGCCGGCGCAAAACGCCCGGTCCAGCATCCATTCTGCAACCTGAATGACTTCGCCCGGCCGAACCTCTACCCGCACGATCGCACCACTGGCCCGATCCTCGCGACCTTCGTGCCGAAAACAGCCACCGTAAAATGGATGCCAGCGATAATGAAACTCTACTATCTGCCCGACATGGGCAGAATGACCCTGCGCTGGCTCTCGGCAGAAAGTCCTGGCTGTTCTGCGGTTCCGATCGCGGCGGACAGCGCGCTGCCGTTCTCTACAGCCTGATCGCCAGCGCCAAGTTGAATGACATCGACCCTCAGGCCTGGCTCGCCGACGTCCTCGCCCGACTGCCCGCCTATCCGGCCCATCGGATCGATGATTTGCTGCCGTGGAATTGGAGATCTGCAAAACTGCGGACCCAACCAGCGGCGGCCTGATCATGCAGCGCAACAAGGTGCATCACGTCTACACGGTCGAACGTGTCGCCAGGGACCTCGGCGTCAGCGAAGAGCTTATTCAGGAACTGGCCCTCGGTCTCGAGCCCGAGGATGGCGTCATCTGGGTCTACGGGGCCAACGATGACGACGGGATCTTGGCCTTCACGGATGAAGGCATCGAGGAGGTCGAACTCCTCCTCGAAGAGCATCATCGCATCTCCCCATCGAAAGCTTGACCCCAGCACCGCGGTGCTCAGGTGCTCATGGCCGGATACGCGCGTCTGCGGTCTTCACCGGATGGGTACAGCCAAAGTGGCCGTGGCGCGGAAGCTCACCGTGATCCTTCATGCCATGTGGATCTCTGGCGAATCGTTCCGCTGGTCCTCTCAAGATCCAAATGAGCTTGCATGATCGAAACCCACTTATGACTTGCTGAACTCTGCCAGATCGTCCGGTCAGGACGGTGGCGCAGTCATGACCGATCCCGCGAGTGCGAGTGCCGCTCATCAGGTAACCGCGAACACCACATTGGTCGACTGAGCCTATCCAACGCCATGAGGAGGCGGTCGAAATGCCGACCTCGAAGAGAACCATGAGCCTGACCAGCGATACAGACGGAGCCCAGCTTGACAAACGCGATTAGAGAACCTGTCGGGACGCGACCGCGGCGATGTCGGAAAGCCAACAAAAGCGGCACGGCCATTGCACACAAAAGTTGGCAGGTACGCGCGTTTCTTTCGTCCAGCAAGGTGCGCCTGAGATATTGCAAGTGGCACGCGAATTGCTGTGATGAGAAAGCAGTGCGGATGGTCCAGGAGTTACCGATGAAGCTTGCCCCGATTGATCCTAATGAACGCGCTGATGAGCTTTTTGCTTGGCGGCGCCAATGCGGCGAACATAAATGTCGCGGGTGCCACAAACTCTACCGAGCTGGCGAAGGCGATTATTGCAGCTTTCAAACAGAGAGCCGGCGCATGAGGCCGTGCTGGAGCTTTGGCGCAACCGGACAGTTTTTGCAGATCGGTCAGACAACGCGCGCCGTTCCAGGTGCTCCTCCGGGCCGAAGACTCTCGCCCGAGGAAAGAGTCGAGCTATCGCCTCGCGGTTCCAGAAAGCCGCTTCACGCGGGCGCTCGGAACGCTCGTGCTATGCAGCAAGAGCGTGACGTTCGTGAACGGCGCGACTGCCTTCGTACCTGAGAAAAACCGTACATAAGCGTCAAAGAGAATTTTGTGGACATGCAGGACGTCATCGGCATCGGGATCGGCCCGTTCAATCTCAGCCTGGCAGCACTGATTGAACCTACTCCGCTACGCGCATTATTCCTAGAGAAGCGCGAGGCATTTTGCTGGCATCCAGGCCTGGCGCTGCCGAACAGCCGCCTACAAGTGTCGCCACTCAAGGATTGCGTGACCCTGGTAGACCCTACTAGCCCCTATTCTTTCCTCAACTACCTAGCACTGCACGGGCGGCTCTACAGTTTCGTCAACAAACGCAACGCCTCGACCTCCCGGCAGGAGTTCACCGATTACTACCAGTGGGTTGCACGACGACTCCGCACGCTCCGCTTCAGCGAGGAAGTCGTCGATGTTATTCCCCTCAGGGACGGCTACCGCGTCAACACAAGTACAACTACATACCTCGCGCGCGCTGTTGTGATAGGAGTTGGCGTGGAGCCCAAGATCCCTGGGTGTGCCAGACGCTTGCTCTGTGACACCGTCTATCATGCGGCCGACTATCTCGAGCGCGAGTCCCCTTATCCTGACGAGGATGTGCTCGTCGTGGGAGGAGGTCAGAGCGGCGCTGAGATAGTTGAGCACATCCTTACTCGTCCCGTGGCCCCCCGGATTACGTGGGTAACGTCGCGCACGAACTTGTTTGCAATGGACGATAACAGCTTCGTAAACGAGGCTTACATGCCTGGTTACAGCCAGCGCTTTCACGCTCTGCCGCTTCGGCAACGCCGTGCCATGGTTGAGCGCGAGAAGCTAACAAGTGACGGCATCTCTGCTGAATTATGCAATCGCCTCTATGAAATGTTGTACGACCGAATTGTGGATGGCACGCTGGCCGACAGTTTTCGTTTGTTGTCCAGCGTAGTCGTGGGAGACATCACGCCCCACAACAAGCGTTGGCGAGTAGGTCTGAATGGGATCGCTACGCAGCGACATCACAGCATCTTAGTAGATCGCATAGTGCTCGCCACAGGCTTTCAGCCGCGCACCCCGCCCTTCTTGCAATCGCTCGTCCAGGGCGCGTGCATGGAGGATGGCCTGCCCGTGCTCGGCCCGGACTACGCGGTCCGCTTCAATCAGCGCATGCCGGGTCCGGTATATTTGCAGAACCAAAGCCGCCTGGTGCACGGATTGCAGAGCGTCAATCTATCACTGGTCGCGTACCGCAACAGCCTCATAATTAACAGCCTCCTTGGGCAGCCGTTCTATCTGAATATATCAGATCGGCAGATACTTGACGGTTATGAAACTTCAGACACTTCCGAGGTAGGCGCAACGGAATGCACACAGCACATGGCCGCGATCACATGAGCGAAGCATCGTTCTCATCTCTGCGCAGCCGTATTGTTGATGCCCCTGCGGACCAGCTATCTGTCAGGCTAGACTACCGTGCTTTTGGACCGTTTTTGGCCGCATCGATTGTCAATTCAGCAGCTTACGGCACAAGTTTCCTATTGCCGGACTACATGAAGGCGCTTGGTAAGGACAGTGAAGCCGCAGGTTTTATTATCTCCACCGGCATGGCTGCTACCATCGTGTGCTGTTGTTTGGCGGGCTGGGTGGCAAAGCGTATCGGCGTGATGCCGACGGTGGTCGCCGCCTCGGTAGTCATGGCACTAGCCATGCTGGTCTTTGCCGGCGCAGTGCTCGATGAGCGAGCGCCTTACGCCGGGGGTCTGCTGGTGGGCGCGGGATGGTCAGTGTTCTTCATCCTGTCGCCCCTGCAGATCATTCGCCATCTACGGCCCGCAGCACGTATTCAGTATTTGACTATCTTGTCCGGCTCACAAATGGCTGGGCTCGGTTTAGCGGTTCCACTCGGTCACTTGTTGGCAAAATGCACTGGCTCAATGGCCGTGGTGTACGCCGTGTTCGCGATAGCATGCGCTATCGCAGCCATTTGCGTAGAAGTTGCACGACGTGCCATGTTGAGCCTATCCGCGGCACCGATGCCGGATATCGAAATCACAGTGGCCGAGACCACTACCCTACTTCGAAAATGCACAGCTGCCCCCATCGGTATGATTGCAGTTTCCGCCTGCATTTTCTCAGGGCTATCCACATTTCAGAGCGTCTATTCAGCATCACGTCACCTGAACTCCGATTTGTTCTTTCTAGTGTTTACCGCTACTAGCGTGGCGCTGCGCTTCTCACTCGCTCACGTAATAGGCCGCGTGCCCGTTCACCGACTTGTGCTCACCCTCTTCCTAGCTACTGGTGCATCACTGGTATTGTTCATTGTCAATACTGGAAGCACCCCGCTCTACGTCGCGGCCACGGCACTCTTCGCTGCAGGTTATGGGCTAAGCTATTCCGTCCTGAACGGAATGGCCGTCAACCTTGCTGGAGACCACGGGGTGTCCGTGCCCGTTACCTCGCAGATCTTTTCGCTAGCATATTTCCTCGGGTTGTTCGGCTTTCCGTTACTCGGTGGCCAGTTGATCCGCGGATTTGGTCCCGACGTGATGTTGCTCACGTTATTAAGCGCGACCGCTCTTAACGCGGTGTTGGCAACCGTGCTTCGAGTAACCACAACAACTGGTCCCTTGTAATTTTACGAAAGGAGCTCGCACATGCTGACCGAAGCACAAAAAGCGAAATGGAAACAGGACGGGTATCTCCGCATCGAACGCTTCTTCGATGCGGCCACGAGCGACAGGATTTCTAATTTCGTTGAGGAAGTCGCGCGCCGGGATGTAAGCCCCGACAAGTGGATGATGTGGTTCGAGAAGACATCCGACAGCCGGAAGATTATTTCAAAGGCAGAGAACTTCTTGGATTATCATGACGCTCTACGCGAGGAGCTGCTGGCCGATGGCCGCATTCGTACGGCGGTCGAGACGCTACTCGATGAGAACGTGCGAATGCTAAAGGAACTTCTGATCTTCAAGTATCCTGATAGCGGCGGATACCGCCCACACCAGGACATCTATCATATTCCACACAAGATACCCGACCGCATGGTGCATGCTGTGGCAGCCATTGCCGTCGACGATTCAGATCCTGACAACGGCGGGCTTTTCTTCACGCCAGGTCGCCATAAGGAGGGAGTGTTTCCAATGGATGCCGGCGGCGTGATCAATCCAGAGGTCGCCGAGAGCTTCGTATGGGAGCCAGTGTCATGGAACGCCGGCGATGTGTTTATTTTCGACGACTATGCGCCCCACTACTCACTGCCAAACAAGAGCAATCGCTCCCGCCGCACCCTATATTTAGTATTCCAGCGCGCATCTACTGGTGGTCCAACACGTGCCGAATACAACCGCATGAAGCGCGCCTACAACCCACCAGAAGGCAAGCTGCCGGACCTTGACAATCTAAAAGTGCCCAACGGCATATTCTATCGCGATTGAGTGCCAACCTCGGAGACCGACATGTACACCAAGCAGGCCGATCATTCATTGATGCGAACGGAATATGGCGTTCTGGTCTGGCGCCTGTTGGAGCATCTGCCGGGTGGTCTCAGCCCCGAGTTCGGCGCCTCGGTCGTTGAGGTCGCACCGGGCGATGCGGTCGATCCGCACGCGCACCACGAGCACGAACTGTGGCTGCTGATCTCTGGTGATGGAGAGTTCGAAGCTGACGGTCAGGTGCGGCAGGTGAGCGAGATGACGTTGTGCTACATGTCACCGCACCAAAAGCACTCTATCCGTAACGCCAGTCTGGACAGTACGCTTAAGTTTCTATCTATTTGGTGGGATTGACATGCGCACTTATTTTGTTTGTCCCGCTCCCCCTTGCCCCAACGGCAAACTACATCTCGGTCACGTCGGTGGCGTATACTTACTCGCCGATATCTTTGTGCGCTTTCAGCATATGGCTGGCCATCGCGCGTACTATATCACGGGTTCGGATGAGCATGGTACGTATACGCTAGTAAAGGCACAAAAACTCGGACAACCCGTTAGCGAGGTCGCGCAGAAACACGTTCACGAAATCTTGGAGTGCTTGCGCGCGGTGCAAATCACGCCAGACGTGTTTGTGCGTACATCTAGCAAGATCCACAAAGAGAATGCGCTGGCGATTTTCCGCGAGTTGCAGGAGGCCGGCTATATCGATGTGCGTGAGGGGGTCCAACTCTATTGCGAACATTGCGACGAGCTCGTTGCCGACTCGCTGGCTGCTGGACGTTGTCCGGCGTGCTCTGCGGCTACCGACAGTAATTTGTGTGAGAACTGCGGCCTAGCTGTTCAGCACAACACAATACGCAACCCGCGGCACACCACGTGCGGCGGTAAACTAGTGCTAAGGCCTATCACTCAGGCCGTGTTCGACATGCACCGGTTGGCTCCGGCGCTGGACAAAGCTGTTGGACAAAGCGCCTGGCCCGAGGCCATTCGCGACAAGGCGCGCGCCTGGTTAGCCCGCGACGTGCATGATTTGCCGATGACGCGCCATTTCAGCCATGGTGTGGAGCTAAAACAGCCTGAAGCTTTGATCGGCCAAACCCTGCTTACATGGTTTGAGGGCCTGTGGTGTTTTGACACCGGCATTCGCGAGCAATGCGCCTACAGGAATTTGGACGCCAACGCAGCATTACACGACCCGAACACCCAACTTCTGTTTTTCATGGGGCAAGATAACCGCTTCTACTACACGGTAGGTGTAACCGGCGCCCTGCTCGCGCGCGGCTACCCAATTCCCACAAATCATTCCGTCCAGGATTTCTACAAGCTCGAAGGCAAAAAGTTTTCCACCAGTCGTGATCATGCCCTTTGGACCGACGAAGTGGCGCGCGAGGTAGGCCCCAGTGTACTTCGTTACGCGCTGGCGCGGGTGGCCAAGCCATTCGAGAGCGATAACAATGATTTCGATGTTGACAGGCTGATCATGGCAGCCTCACGCCTTCGGGTCTGGGAAGATGCATTACGCCACTATGCCCAGAACGCACACACCGTGGACAGTGAGGGTCTCTGCCCTACTCTACACAGCCTGGCTCAGCGTTACGCCGACGCAGTCGAGGCACTGCGTTTCTGGGATGCGCTTGATATCATCGACACGTACTTCGAGGTCGCCGACCTTGCGCGTGGTATTTGGAATGCCGCGCAGATCTCGTTCTTCCTGAGTCTCCTTTATCCCGTGGTACCTGAGCTAGCGATACGCTACGGTCAGCATTTCTTCGGCGCAACATGGCAGCCGTCCCTCAAGACATGTGCTGCAGCAGCTGCCCTGCCAATAATGGCGATGGACTTCCCGTATTTCAGCGCGCCAGTACCTGCTGGCTTCATCGCAGGGTACAATAAACGTTTTCGCACAGAACAGATTAGGCAGCCCGTCAAAATTTGAACACACAACCATCAATTCGCGTGCCTCCACACGCAGCTCCCTTGCTCAGGGCTTTGCCCCGTTCAACTACTCGGGTAGACACTTCGAACTACCGGAATTTCGGAGACCGGCGGGACGAAGATGAGGTTGGGCGCTGCCTGATGCGCGGCGATCACTTCGGTTATGGTCGTCGAGGTTGATGCCGGATGTCGATTTCGGCGTGCGGCGGCATTTTTTGCGCCACCTTGCCGTCATTCCGCCCCTGACGCGAGACATAGCGGGTGAGATTGTAGGCGAGGTTGGCCATGCCGATCTTCGTCCTGGCCCGGGCGATGCCGATCGTGCGGACGAACAGGGCCATGCGGGATTTTTGCTTCGCGGTACGCATACGACGAAGGCCGCATGATTGGCACAGGAGCGTGGGCGCGGCGGGCTCTATGATGGCGTTGCGTGAAGGTCAGGCGGCTTGCTGATCGGCGGGCTTGTCGGCTTCGCGCAGGCGCTTCCATCCCCAGGGCAGCAGTTCGTGCAGACGCGAGGCGGGAAGATCGACAATGCGGGCCAGGACTTCGGCAAGCCAGGCTTTCGGGTCGACGTCGTTGAGGCGTGCCGTGGTGATGAGGGTAAGCATGACGGCGGCGCGATCGGCACCGCGCTGGGAACCGGCGAACGTCCTGTTGCGCCTTCCCAGAGCAATGCCACGCGACGCTCTTTCGGCGGCGTTGTTGCTGAGGCAGATCCTGCCGTCGTCGATGAAGCGGGCGAAGTCGGCCCAGCGCTTGAGCATGTAGTTGATCGGCTTCAGGACCTCGGAAGAGCGCGAGAGGGTGTCGCGCTCGCGCAGCAACCAGGCGTGCATGTCGCCGAGAAGTGGTTTGCTCTTCTCCTGGCGCACGGCATGCCGCTCGTCAGCGCTGCGGCCGTTGATGGGCGCGCTCGCTCTCGAACAGCGCGTCGATGCGCCTGACCGCCTCCAGCGCGATCGGAGAGACCGGTTTGCCTCTCTTGCCCTCGCGGGCATTCTCCTCGATGTCGGCCAGTTCGAAGAAGCCTCGCCGCGCATGGCGAAGCAAAATGCCGGCGTGATCAGCAGCACCTTCTTGTGCGGGTCGAACAGCGGTTCGAAGCCATTGTAGCAGTCGGCCGGCGAAGGCAGCCAGATGCTTCTACGGTGCTCGCCACGTCGGTCGCTCGAGGCGTAGTAGATTGCCGCCGGTGGCGCAGGCCCGGCGAAGGGCCGATCGTCCCGCACGTAATGAGATGGACGGCCTCCGCGACCAGGCCGATCATTCAGGTGGGGGGAGAACGAGGAGATTATCATGACCGCTGTTACGATTGGGCTCGACACATCGAAGAGCTGGTTCCAGGTACATGGCGTCGACGAGGATGGACAGACAGTCCTTCGTCGCAAATTAGCTCGCAACAAGGTTCTCGCCTTTTTCGCCAACCTTCCACCATGCACGGTCGGACTTGAGGCGTGCGGGGGCTCACACTACTGGGCGCGGGAATTGGCCAGGCTCGGACACGCTCCACGCTTGATGCCGGCGCGTTATGTGCGGCCCTATGTGAAGACAAACAAGCATGATGCTGCGGATGCGGAAGCCTGTTGCGAAGCAGTCCAGCGGCCCGGGATGCGATTTGTGCCGTTGAAGAGCGTAGAGCAGCAGAGCATGCTCATGGTGCATCGCGTTCGCGATTTGCTGATCCGGCAAAGGACGGCGGCAGTGAATGCACTACGCGGCCATCTCTCAGAGTTTGGTATCATCCGACCGAAGGGCACGGCTAGTGCCCGGGAGCTGATGATCCTGGTCGCCACTGATGATCGCATTCCGGGGCTTGCGCGCGACGCACTCAACAGCCTAGTTCACCAAATCCGTGACATCGAACAAAAGATCGCAGCGTTCAATGATCAGATTCTGGCAATGGCAAAGGAGAATGAGGTCTGCCGCCGTCTGATGAGTGTACTCACCATCGGTCCCTTCGCGTCGACAGCGCTTTTGGCGACTGTCGGTGATCCGAGTTATTTCTCCTCGGGCCGACATTTTGCGGCATGGCTGGGTCTTGTGCCAAAGCAGCATTCCACAGCCGGGAAGGAGAAGCTCGGCGGCATCAGCAAGCGAGGCGACAGCTATGTCCGGAAGTTGCTGATCCACGGCGCCCGAGCGACAGTTCACAATATTAGAAGTGGTCGGGTAAAGGGAGCGTGGGTTGCCGGGCTGCTCGCTCGACGCCATTTCAATGTCGCAACCGTCGCGCTGGCAAACAAGACCGCGCGCATCGCCTGGGCGGTGATGACGACAGGGCAGAGCTACCGCGCAGCAAACTGACCCAGATTGCTGCCCCTAGTTTCGGCAATGCGAGGGCGATTGAAGTGTGATGGCAAACCGGTCGGACCGGGATCGACCAAACCCGTTGGACCTATCGGGCTACAATGCCCGTCAACGTAATTGGGTGTTGATCCGCGGATCTCATCGAGGTCAGCAGCAATAGCTGCACCAAAGACCGAATAGATAGCTGCAACCGAAAGCTTGCCAGATCACGAAAACGCACTTGCAGAAAGGAGGCCGTCCATAGATAGGTCCAGATGCGCCCGGTCGTGCACTTGCTTTTCGCCAGGATGTGGATGGTGGTGTCGTCGCCATGAAGGCGCTCGGCCGCGAGCACATGGCGCTCGATCAGCTGGAAGAGCGGCATGACGGCGAAGGCTTGGCTCAAACTGGCCCCGCATCGCCAATGGGCCGCTGTTCCGCCGCGTCGCCGGGCAAGGCAAAGCCGTTCGCCTTGATGAGATTGACACGAACCGATCGCACCGGCGCTGGGATTTGCGGGTCATCTCCGCAGAGGCGTGACCACGCTGCTTTGCACATGGCGCTCATCGACCTCAGCCGACGAGTCGAGACCGGCGCGCAACAAATGCCCTGTAAAGTTTTGACTGCGTTCGCCTTCCGACAGATCGCTCCGCATGCCGGCGGCGAGTGCGGTACGCTTGACCAGGCGCGCCACCTCCTGTTCGTTCAACCGATCGGAGCCGTCAGGCCTCTGAAAAGTCCTCCTCCCCTCGCCCGCTTGTTCGCTCGGATGAGGGGGCAGCTCTTGGGCGACGACAATACCTCATCGAGCACAGCGAGCGCTGTATCCAGACTATCGGGGGCGCTCTATAGTCAGGCACGATCATCAACTACGCTGTGGCACGACCACAAACTCCGGGTTTAGCTTTTCCAACCGATCCTTGGGCGAAGAAACCTGCTCCGGGACGCGCGCAGAGCATTGACCACGGGCTCCAATTGGGACTGTGCTGCAGCAGCGAGGTCGAAAATGTCATGCGGCTTGGCTTCCGATCCCGGTGGTAGAAGACTTCTTGGCAACGGTCTCGATCATCACGGCCCTACCCTCAACTTCACGCATCTCAAAGGGCGTCGGCGTCAGCGCGCCTGCAACGATGAAGGCAATCTCGCCGACGTTCTCGAACGCAAATTTCTGGAAACCTCGACCCGTCGCCTGAGATTCCGATGGCATCAGCTCAATCCGCACGCAACTTCTGGACGGGTTGATGAAGCCGAGCAGTTGAGGGTCATCGAGGAAATTATCGATGTCATGGCTTTCACGATGACTGATCTGGATCATCATGGCCGTGCCACCGCCGAACGACCATTGGAAATCGTAGCCGCCGGCGTTTTCCCGAAGATGGAGGCTCCGGTTGAAGATGTTCTTTGTAGCCTTTTCTATGGAGCAGCCATCCACGTATCCCCCTTGAAATCACTGGGGAAAAACCGAATATAGACTGCCGTCTATCTTTGGTCGCTGCCCGGCGATGCCGCAGTCGGGCGGTGCTCAAGAGCCTCGATCCGCCGACCGACGTGGATCTCGGACCTTACCTTCGCGGGCGAGTTACTGATCTTGCTGCATAGGTGCTGTCCTATCGGCCGGCTGGATCATCGCGCAGTCATTTAGTCCGATTTCTAAGCCGTCGCCATGTCGAGGAGCTTACCAGCACCGCATTGATGTTTCTTTCCAAACCGTATCGGAGTGGTCGCCAACTTCGATCCAAAGTTGGCTGGTCCATCCGTTATCTTCGCGTTTCCAGAGTCGAAATCGCGGTCGCGATTGGCGTTAATGTTTTGTTAACGTTAAATTTCTTGTGAGAGAACCAGAATCAGGCATAATGACGGCAATTCGGCGCTTTCGTCAAAAATGCCGTCATTTGAGGTTCCGACCAGATGAATGCTCCCGTCTCTGCCGCTGAGAAACCGCGATTTGACGACACCATTTCTGCCCAAGGTCGAGAAATCAGCCGCAAGCTGAACCTCCTTCGGCTGGAGACATTTCCTCCGGACGCCACGAAGACGCTGCGCGACTTCTCGCTTGCTGAAGCTGCATATTTCCTTGGGGTATCCACCAGCAACCTCAAGAAGCTGCACCTGGAAGGCAAGGCTGTCCAGCCAACGGTCCATGCAGGCGGGCGGAGAACGTATTCGGCCGAGCAACTATCGGAACTCCGTCACTGGCTAGATCGCCACGGCCGCTCCGAAAGCAAAAAATATGTCCCGTGTCGCAGACTTGGTGACAAGCTACAGGTAATCGCTGTGGTCAATTTCAAGGGCGGCTCCGGAAAGACAACAACCGCGGCCCACCTTGGCCAACACCTTGCGCTCACCGGACACCGCGTCCTTGCGATCGATCTCGATCCCCAGGCTTCGCTTTCCGCTCTTCACGGCGTGCAGCCAGAGCTTGACCGGTATCCTTCAATCTACGAGGCAATCCGCTATGACGATGAGCGCAAGCCTGTTGCGAGCGTGATACGGAAAACGAATTTCCCGGGCCTCGATCTCATTCCCGCCTCCCTAGAGCTGCAGGAGTACGAGTACGACACGCCACTGGCGATGCAGAACAAGGCTTCGCTGGACGGCAAAACCTTCTGGAACCGCATTGAAAGCGCCCTCCAGGAAGTCGACAGCGGCTACGATATAGTCGTTATCGACTGCCCTCCTCAGCTCGGCTACCTGACGCTCACGGCGTTGGCGGCCGCCACCTCGGTCCTCATCACGGTTCACCCGCAGATGCTCGACCTGATGTCAATGTCACAATTCCTGCTGATGCTGGGTGACCTGCTCAGAACGGTAAACCGGGCAGGTGGCGACGTCGACCTGGATTGGTTCCGTTACCTAGTTACCCGCTACGAGCCGACGGACGTTCCCCAAGCTCAGATGGTCGGTTTCATGCAATCGATCCTGGCGTCGCAGATGCTCCAAAACCAGATGCTGAAATCTACTGCGATCTCTGACGCCGGCTTGACGAAGCAGACCCTCTATGAGGTCGAGCGCTCCAGCATGACCAGGTCGACATATGACCGCGCGATGGAATCTATGGAAGCCGTAAATTCGGAAATCCGGAGCTTGATCCACACTGCGTGGGGCAGGCGGCCGAAAATAGACGGCAGTCTATATTCGGTTTTTCCGCAGTGATTTCAAAGGACGTATCCATAGGAACATAGATGGCCAGAAAGAACATCTTCAACCGAATCCTCGCCGAAGACGACGAAACGGACGTCGTCGCTGATGAGCGTTTCGCTGCGATGCCCAAGTTCGGTGCGGCGAAATCCATTTCCTCGTCTATTGACGAGCTAACAAAACAAGCGGCCTTGCTGGCTGACGGCGAGGCTATCATAGAGATCGATCCTGCCGTCGTTGACGTTTCCTTCGTCTCGGATCGGATGACGGTTGAGGACGAGCAGTATGTGGAGCTGGTCGAGGCGATCCGGATACGCGGGCAGGACACCCCGATCCTCGTCCGCCCGCATCCTACGGCTGAAGGCCGCTACATGGTGGTGTTTGGGCATCGTCGTCTGCGTGCAGCAAGTGAACTGGGGCGGAAAGTCCGCGCTGTTGTAAAGACGCTCGAGGATTTCGATCATGTCATCGCCCAGGGGCAGGAGAATTCCGCTCGGGCGAACCTGTCGTTCATCGAGAAGGTGGTTTTTGCGCAGCAGCTTGGTGAGCGCGGATTTAGCCGGGAGACAATACAGTCCGCGCTCTCAGTAGATTATCAGACGCTCTCGAAAATGATGACGATCCCAAAATCCGTCCCTTGGGAGATCATCGACTGCATTGGTGCCGCCAAGGGCATTGGCCGCGATCGCTGGCTCGAGCTGCGGAAACTGATCGATAATCCCCGTAACGCCGCCACCGCGAAGGAGTTCATTACCACAGACAGCTTCCTGTCCGAAGACACAGACGGTCGCTTCAACAAGCTGTTCGACGCCCTCCATAAGGACGGGAAGGCTGTCCGGAAGACGATTTCGAAGCCCGCAGCTATATCCTGGGCTCCTAGCGACAAACCAGTTAGCGTGACGAAGAAGATCGGTCCGAAGGACTACACGCTGAAGATTTCAAAGGCCGAAGCGAAACCCTTTGGCGAGTGGATTTCTGACAATCTGGACCGCCTCTTTGAGGCCTACAGGCAGTCGAAACAGGAGAACTGAAACCGCAAAAGAAAAAGGCCCCCGAACGATCTCTCGCGGAAGCCCTTCTCGTGTTCTAGCAAGCCGAGAATCTCATTTCCGCGAATCACTGTCAAGAGTTTTGAACGTCGATTCGGCGAGCGGACGTCTTTTGCCTGATTGAGGGCGAAGAAAATGGAAGTGGGAACGACGCCCTTTGGTGGGCGGCCGATGACACTTGCCTTGTTGCAGGCGAGGAATGCCACGCGCGAAGTCCCTGAAGGGGTAAGCGCGGACAAGTGGCAGCTGTATCGCTGGCTCTGCGAGGGCAAGACCATGATTGGCATCGGCGACCGCGCGCTGGCGGTGCTCAATGGGCTGCTGTCTTTCTATCCTGACAGCGACCTGAGCGAAGAAAATGGACTGATGGTCTTTCCCTCGAACGCTCAGCTGTCGTTGCGTGCTCATGGGATGGCCGGCGCGACGCTGAGACGGAATTTGGCAGCTCTAGTCGATTGCGGCCTCATCGTCCGCAGGGACAGTCCCAATGGCAAGCGATACGCCCGCAAGGGGAAGGACGGCGCTATCGATGAGGCCTTTGGCTTTTCGCTGGCGCCGCTACTGATGCGTGCCGAGGAGATCCGCTTGGCGGCCGAACGTGTTCGTGCCGAGACTAGGGCGCTGAAGCTGATGCGCGAACGCATCACCCTCCAGCGTCGGGATATCCACAAGCTGGTCGATGCGGCGATCGAGGAGCGCGTGCCGGGCGATTGGGGCACGATGTGGCGCCGGTTCAGGGCGGTCGTCGAGGCAATTCCACGGCGTGCAACCCTGGAGGAGCTGGAGCCGATCGTAGCGGACCTGGGGACGCTGCGTGAAGAAGTGGATATGACGCTGGAAAGCTTCATGAATTCCATGAATCCGAGCGGCAATGAGTCTCACAGTGAGCGGCAGCAATCTGATTCAAACACCGACTCTACTTTTGAATTTGAACCTGCTTTCGAGAAAAGCACGGCACGGGCACAGCCAACCCCTGACCGTAATGAGCTGCCGAAAGGCTATCCGCTTGGCCTTGCGCTGAAGGCGTGCCCGGACATTGTTGATTATGCCGCTGAGGGGATCGCCAACTGGCGCGATTTCATGATCACGGCGGCCCAGGTCCGCGGTTATCTTGGGGTTTCCCCATCGGCCTATGAGGAAGCTTGCCATGCAATGGGCCAGGAGACCGCCGCCGTGGTGATTGCCTGTATCCTTCAACGAACCCACCACATCAAGTCGGCAGGCGGGTATCTGCGGGTACTGACCGAAAAGGCGCGGGCAGGGCAGTTTTCGGTGGGGCCGATGTTGATGGCAGCGTTGCGAACGAACGGCGTGACGGTGAAGATGACGGGTTAGAATGTGGACGCATCGCACCAAAGCGCTGGGAGTTTGGCTTGGTGCGCGAGAAGATCGAAGAGGCCACCTCGCGCTTGGAGGCAGCTCCCGTCAGGCAAGAGTTTGCAAGGGCGCCTATAGCAAGAACGAGAAGGGCGAGCTGAAACCCGACGAAGCCAAAGGCAGTCGCAGCGTTCGCTAAGGTGATCAAGGCAGCTTCCAGGAGCAGGAAGGGCATGGAGTGCAGCTCGGTACGGTCGACACGAAAGCCGTCCGCAAAAAGCTCCATCTTACCCGGGCCGGCATGGCAGCGGCGAAAGAGGAGAGGAGGGGCTTTTTTGCGGCTGTCGTACTGCACTTAAGGCGCTTTTTTTCCCGACGCCTAAGGTCCCGCAGGGGCGATCCGCGATCACCGCCAGGCCTCTGCGCCAGCCTGTCTCCGGAATAGGCATCTGACTCCACAAACACCAAAGGCGCCTAGGTGATCAGCCGCGCCGCGCGCCCCAACTGCCGTTCCGCGTCGTTGTAGTAGTGCGAAGCCTGTTGGATCGAGCGATGCTGGGATTGCTGCATGGCCTCGGTCAGCGGAATGCCGCGGCGGCCGGTTTCGGTCAGAAAGCCCGAGCGCAGCCCGTGGGCGCTGAACAGCGTCGGGTCGAGACCGGCCTCAGTGGCGCGTCGCTTCAGGATCAGATTGACCGATTGGGGCGTCACGGCCCGTCTTTCGAGATGGCCCCAACGATCGATGCCACGAAACACGGCGCCATCGGCAATGGCGGCCCGCTCGAGCCATGCGCTCAGCGCCACCACCGGCCGGCCGACGAGCAGCACGAAGTCGTCCGAATCGGCCTCGGTGGTCTTGCTGCGGCCGAGCCGGATTTTCAGGCACGGCAGCTTTTCGCCGTCCGGATTCTTTGGGTCCGCCGGCACCGGCTGTTCCTCGACCAGCTGCTCGACCCGCAGCGACGCAACCTCGCTGCGGCGGCGGCCACCCGAGGCGAAGGCCATGAGCAAAAGCGCGCGGTCGCGGACGTCGACCAGTTTTTCGCCGGCGCATTCTATCAGGAGGGCGGACAAAATATCGGCGGTAACCGCCCGCTTGCTCTTGCGGCCGCGTGGCCGCGCGCTGGCGCGCACCGCCAGTTTTAGGGCGCTCTGCAGGCCCGGGGCGGCAAAATTTCCCCGCAGCCCGCGCCATCGGGTCAAGGTCGACCAGCTCGACAGCC
>NZ_JBSKBP010000044.1:0-41068 GCF_053714275.1 Mesorhizobium sp. Arg314
AGAACCGGCAGGGCGAACATGAGATGCGCGGCGACCGTCCCGGCGATGCCGCCGACGACCTGCGCCACCAGATAGACGGGGAAATCCCGGACCTGCAGCCTCCGGTTCAAGCAGAACACCAGCGAGACGGCCGGATTGAAATGCGCGCCGGAGATCGGTCCGAGGATGGTGATCAACACCACCAGCATGGCGCCGGTCGCCAGCGTGTTGCCGAGCAGCGCCAGCCCCACATCATGCGTCAGCGTCTCGGCCATGATGCCGGAGCCGACGACCGTGGCGACCAGGAGGCCCGTGCCCAAGGCTTCGGCGGCAAACCGACGGTGAAGATCGAAGGTTGTCATTTCATGTTTCATGTTGCTGCCTGGATTGATTGCTGCGCGTTAGCGGCGGGAAGTACTGATCTTACTTGGCGAGCCAAGCCGTGACAGAGCGGGACCCCCGGGGATTCGCCTTTGATTAGACCGTCTCCGCGGCCAAAATGGCCCTGCTCCTGTTGGAACGGTCCCGTCTGGAGTAACACCTATAAAATCACGATGCCCAGGTAGATGAGGGTAGAGAGAGCAAAAGGCAGCCATTTGGAGCCAATATTTAGCCGCCTCCCTATGGCTTTATGCTGGTCGGCGGAAAGGCCGGCCAATTCCTGCAGATCGGCAAGCGTGTCAATCACTACGGCATCAATCTTCGACAACATGAAAAAATAGAGGCTCCAGCTGACAACGAAGGCGGCCGTAAGGCCGATAAGCACCAGGTAGTCAGGCCAAGTCCAACTGGACAGTTGCCAAAGCGGGCGCAGCATTTCACCCTTAGTCTGGTCTCGTTCGATCAACCAGGCTCCGAAACCAAGCACGGCACCGAGCGCCGCAAGGATGATCAGGCGTCTTGTATCCATGTTGCGCTTGAAAAGATCGAAATATATGTCAGCCGGATCCACCAAACTCACCTCCTTTGGATAGGCTGACGGCGAGAAGCCTGCCCACTGTGAAAAGCGCTCGTCTGAGCTGCATAGCTGGCTGAAGCACCGCGATGACATGTCCATAGCCCCGGATCAGGCTTTCCAGCAGCGCTTCCATCCTATGCTCGCGGCTTGGTGCGAACGTCATAATCTTGAGCGTTTTCAGCTGATTCATTGGCTCTGGCTGGTAAGAGCAGAGCAATGGAATTTTCATTCTGGTATCGGGAATGTGTGACAGGTCTATGAAACATGCAGAACGCAAAATAGCCCACTTGGGGGCGTTAGCGGCAGGTGTTGCCAGCATCTGCTATTGGTGACCGCCCCGCAAGCTTGAGCTTGGGAAAGGTTCTCTGTTGGGCTGACTAAACTTGCGCAAGCCGACCACTTTCCAAACCGTGATCATTTGATTTCCTTATTCGGATATACTTAGGGCCAAGGTTACTGCCCTCCTTCTCCGAGCGAGAAGCGATATACATTGCTGTCGCGTTTCTGAAATCCAAGCCTTCGGTAAAGTCGGTTTGCAGCCTCTCTGGATGGGCGGGAAGTCAGATCGACGGTCCTCGCTCCCGCGGCTCCTGACCGAGCGAGCGCCTCGCGAGTGAGGGCTTCGGCAATTCCTTGTCCGCGATAAGCCTCATCAACGACTACGTCCTCGATAATTCCGCGCACCCCTGTTGGAATGCGGAAGACTACAAGAGTAAGCATACCGACAATCTTCTCGGAGGCGCGTGCGGCCAAGACGACGGTGGCCGGAGAACCCACAATCTCTTCAAGTTCACTCTTGCTAGGCATCCTGGCTGATGATGACAGCTGCCTCACCAGTTCTGCGACCGCCTCAGTGACCGCTGGCGTGATCGCAATTACTTCTTCTATCTCAATCTGAAACAATGAGAACCCGCTCCCCATCGCAACGCGAAATTAGCCACCGTGCGGAGTGACCGCAACGGGTTCCGCGCCGGGTACCAAGCGTAAGGTTTGACCACTTGTGTCCAACAAATATAGCGTTAGGCCTAACGCGCCAGAGAAACCCTCTTACGCGTTAGGCGCTATTCGCAGCTATACATGCTACTTCTGAATCTCAGAAGGAAATTCAAGGCCATTGATGCGCGTTAGTGCAAAATTTCAGGTTGCCACCTTTTGTATGTCGTATCCGTCACATATAGCCGACTACATGATCAAAGTTATCCAACGATTATTACTTACTTAGAATATTTTTGCGTGAACTCAGCCGCCATTATCATATCCATCCTTCGTGGCGATGCTTGAGCCTTGGGTTGCAGCGCCCTTATCGCAATCACGATTTGCTGAGTCAAGCTTGTTCTGAACAAGATAATGTGAGAATTGTCTTTCGCCAAAATCGTCGCTATGGCGTCACTGTTATCGGTAAAAAACAATGGAGAAACAGAACAGTATTACAATTGCGTTTCATAGGTGAATTACTCATTTTTTCGGTTCCGTGCTGGGCGGCAAAGGCGGGGTTATTGGTAGTGGTTGAATCGATTGAAACGACATTAGGGATATTGGACGCGTCACTTCGCGAAGTGAAGTCGCGCATCAGGGGGCTTTTCCCTCAGGAACGAGTGGCGACTTCGGCCGGTCTGTTCCTTGAAGGCCTGCTCCGGGACGAGCACCGCAAGACCGGCTGGATGAGAGCTAAGGCTGCGGGCGACCCCGGACCCTGGCGCCAACAGGCCATTCTCGGAAGGGTCAAATGGGACGCAGACGCTTTGCGGGACATCGTGCGTAAATATGCGCTCGAAACACTGGCCGACAGCGACGCAGTCCTCGTTATAGACGAGACGGGCTTCATCAAGCAGGGCAAGACGTCCTGTGGGGTAGCGCGGCAGATCAACGGCTCGACGGGCAAGATGGCAAATTGCCAGATCGGCCTGTTTGCGGCTTATGTGTCCAGGCACGGGCATGCATTCATTGACCGCGCCCTGTATCTTCCGAGGGCCTGGACGGAAGACTCCGCCCGCTTGGCGCGGGCCCACGTGCCTACGGGCGCGACTTTCACAACAAAGTCCCGCATGGCGCTGGACGTGATCGCACGCACCGTCGCTGCCGACATACCTTTAAGCTGGATAGCGGTTGATCACGTCTGGGGTGTCGACATTGAGATGGCTCTGCGGCGCTGGTGCAAGGGCTACGTGGTTGGCGTTAGCGCGAGCCACAATTTCTTCCTCACCCGCCCCGCTTTTTCCCAGCAGGTCGGGACGGCCGACGACATCGCACGATCCGTCCATCCCTCTCAGTGGCGGAGCCTACCTCTAGAAGAGGGTCCGCAAGGTTCTGAAACTTGGGCTTACTGCCCCTTCGCTGACCTGGATGTCGCGGAATACGACAACGCACGTTCTGGGCTCTGGACTGCAGGGCTCTTGATCCGGCGCGATGCGAACCACGCTTTCCGGTACTATTCAACATGGTCTCCAGCAGGAACCGAAATCGAAACACTCTTTGCAGTCCAGCAATGTTGCAAGATCGCCGAGGAAGGCCTCGGCACGGCGAAGAGCGAACTGGGTCTCGAACATAACGAAACCCGTTCTTGGCACGGGTGGCATCGCCACGTCTCGCTGGTCATGCTGGCTTACGCGATGGTGCAGACCGTCCGTCACAAGACGGGCCACTGCCCCTCCGGACCGGTCGGACGATTCATGGTGGCCAGCCGCCGGTTCGACCGCTTGCCAAGGATTCCCAAGAGACCCAAACCGGTATCGCTCGGCGCCGCGTCAATCACCCGATGGAACGATCAATCTGGCGAATGTCGCCGTAAGCCATTCCTCATCAAAATGCCGGTCAAACAGTAGAAACCGATAGTTCTACCATGAGATCACCCCTCAAGAGAGCTCCCAGCCGTATGCCCGTCGCGTTCCGCCCGGTCGGCAAAGATGAAGACTCGGATATGCAGCAAAAGCCCTAATCGCTGTCAGGTCGATAGATCGAGATTTCAGTGGTCTTGCAGGAGCAACTGGTTTGGAAGCGGGAATGCCAGTGAAACAGTCCAAAAAATTGCAGAACTTGCACTATGCCCAGGCAATGTTGAGGCAAATTCGTCAAACAGCGCAGGCAGACGGAGAGAGCCTCCTGACCTATTTGGTCGAGATGGCTTACCTGGAAGTCAGTGATCGGATTAGGGCAACGTGGGCTTCGAAAGGCAGCAATCACAGTCCCGACCCCTAGATCCCTCGGTCGAGCGATTTTCCCGGCCGCGCGGATTGCGACAGCGACCCTGCTGGCCAAGGGAATGGTCCCCAGTTTGGGACCTGCTCGTACAGCGTGTTGTCCCCATGCACCACGCGTATTGGACCATCGAACGTTTGAATCGTTACGCAGAACAAAAAAGCAAGGAGAATATTTGTGATTAAGAGCAATACAGAACTGACGACGGTGGACGGGGATAATACTGAACAGTCACCAGTCGAGCAGCAGGACGCCGAACGGACAGCCGCTGAAGAGAATAATGTCGGGCCGCCGACCGTCGATGACGAGAAAACTGAACTGTCAACTGTGGATTTGTCGGCTCTTACGGCGGATATCGTGTCGGCCTATGTCGGAGCCAACGCGATGCCTGTTGACGCTCTTCCGGACTTGATCGCCAGCGTGAATTCTGCGTTGAGGGGGATTGTACAGCCGTTTGCTCCCGAACAGCCTGACCTCGTTCCGGCGGTCAACCGCAGGCGGTCCGTGTTCCCCGACTATATCGTCTGCTTAGAGGACGGAAGGAAGCTCAAGTCGCTAAAACGGCATCTCAGAACGCATTTCGCTCTGACACCCGGCGAATATAGAGCAAAGTGGGGACTTTCCGCTGACTATCCGATGGTGGCGCCCAATTATGCCGCTCATCGGTCCGACATTGCAAAGTCCGCTGGTCTTGGCCGCAACACCGCTGGTCGTAAGTCATCTGCAAAAAAGCAAGGTTAAAATCTGGCCTCCTCCCTGCCGCTCGCGACCTCTGAACTTTTTGCCGCGGCAACGCATCCTCCCCTACGGAGTGATGGTGATGGGAATGCGATTCAGCCATGGCGTAAAGGGCGAACAGCACGGTGGCGCACGCTTCTCAAAGCCCGTTTTGCAATCGTTCTAGCGCTGATTGGGATCTCGTCTGCCGCCTTATGTCGCGGCCGACGACCGACCGCGGCTGCCGCTCAAACTCCTGTGGACGTCATGGAGCGAGCCCCACAGGGCGCAAGGCAGGTTATGACACAATGGAAACGTCAACGACCGGGGCGAGCATATTTGTCGCGTGCCGGTCAAGGAATATTACGTGGCCTATGCGTACAAAAACCCTGGGCTTCTGCTCCGAATGGGAAGCATGTGGGCCGGTTGGCGAACGGCCAAAGTATGAAGAAGCCTAGAACGTCCCTTCACGGATGTAGCCGCGAAATCATGCTGTTGCAGCGATGGGCAGCCTCGCCCCTCGTTCCCCGGCGGCCAGGCGGAACCCCCTTTCTCCTATCTTCGCTATAACAGCGGCGGTCTTGCGGCGGACCCTCCGCCTTTTTGAGGGACGCGTGCCCCAAATGAGCATTGGAGACGAACAGCGTTTCTCTCTGGCAGCTAAGAACAGCATCCGATACTTTATCGTCTACATAATTGATAGACATACTGGACCTCGTGAGCCATTTCCAAGGAGCAAGACGAGGATGTTAGCTGTGGAGAGATTTTCGAGAAGGAAATTTGGCGCCCTCGTGGCGGCTTTTGCGGTGACCTTGGTTGCTTCTTCCGCCCCTTTCGGTGCCAAGGCGGGCAGTCCGGGCGCGGGTAAGCTGCCGTCCAAAATTCCGGAAGGCGCTGTCCTTCGGATCGGCGATCCCGAGACGCAGAGGGCGCTGGAGCTTTCCGGACTGATCAATCAACTACCGTTTAAGGTCGAATGGGCCAATATCAGCGGCGGCCCACAGACAATCGAAGCTTTTCGCGCCAACGCGCTGGACGTCGGATCCGTCGCCGACATCCCGCCTATCCACGCGACCTGGACGGGCCTCAAGGTCAAGATCATTGCCGCGAAGTTCCGCAAAGAACCGGTTGCGCACCCGATTTATCAACTCGGCATTGCGCCCGGCGTCAAGGTCAAGACGCTCGCGGATTTGCGCGGCAAACGGATCGCCTTCAGCCCTGGTCAGGCACAAGGCGCGCTGGTGCTGAGGGTGCTGCAGGCTGCAGGCCTTAAAAAAGAGGATGTCACTCTCATCGAATTGCCCAGCAAGGGTGATGCCTATCCGGTGGCACTTGCCAGCAAGCAAGTCGACGTCGCACCGATCTGGGGTGTCCTCGTCAAGCACTATCTCCACCAGTATGGCGCCGACGGCGCCACCACCATCCCACACGGCCTGCGCGACGATCCAGCCCATCTCTATGCTCCACAGGCCGTGCTTGACGACCCGGCCAAAGCTGCCGCTCTCGGCGAATATGTGCGCTACTGGGCTCTTGCGACCCGATGGGTGCAGGAACATCCCAAGGAGTGGATCGCGGGCTACTACGTCGCCACCCAAGGTCTCAACGCAGAAGATGGCCAGTATCTCGTCGACGCCGACGGTCAGTTCGACATTCCCTCGGACTGGAACGATGTGATCGCGCGCCAGCAGGCGACGATCGATCTCCTGGCCAGGGAACTGGACAGGCCTAGGATCAAGGCCGAGGACCTTTTCGACAGGCGCTTCGAGACGATCGCCGCAAATGCGTTGAACGCGTCCTGACGCCCGCTTCCCGGACTGGAGACGACCCAGATGAACGCAATCTCAAATACCGCCGCGGTTGCACTTCCCATTCCCTACGCATCGGATGAAAGGGGGGTGATTACGCCCGCTGTACAGGCCCGCAAGACCGCGACGAGGCGTCGTCTTGCGCTTGGGCGAGCGATCCCGTTCGGCGCGCTGATCGGGCCCGCACTTCTTCTCATGATCTGGTCCATCGGCAGTTTCGCCGGCCTGATCGACCCAAGAACGCTGCCGACGCCCTGGTCGGTTGTTGGCACGGCCATCGATCTCATCGCCGAAGGGAAGCTTCAGGTTCATTTGATGACATCTGCCTGGCGGGCGGCACAGGGGCTGGTGTTCGGCGTCCTGATCGGGACCACCCTCGCCCTCATTTCAGGTTTGTCGCGGCTTGGCGAGGCCATCATCGACGGCCCCGTTCAGATCAAGCGGGCGATACCGACCCTCGCGCTGATCCCGCTGCTGATGCTGTGGTTCGGCATCGGCGAAGGCATGAAAGTAACGACCATCGCGCTGGCTGTCCTGATCCCGATCTATATCCAGACCCACAGCAGCTTGCGCAGCATCGACCGCCGTTATGTCGAACTGGCCCAGACCTTACGAATGGGCTACGGCGAATTCATCCGTGAGGTCATCCTGCCGGGCGCCCTTCCTGGCTTCTTCCTCGGCCTGCGTTTGGCGGTGACCTATGCCTGGCTATCTCTGGTGGTGGTCGAGCAGGTCAATGCCACCAGCGGCATCGGCTATATGATCGATCTGGCGCGCAACTACGGCCAGACCGACATCGTCATCGTCGGCCTCGTCGTCTACGCGTTGCTCGGTCTCGGCTGCGACGGCATCGTCCGGCTCTTCCAAGAAAGGTCGCTGTCATGGCATCGCACCTTGGCGGATTGAGCGGCGCGCCGCTGGTGCGGGTCGAGAGCCTCGTGAGGAGTTTCGGGCCGCGGACCATTCTGGACGGCCTCAGCCTCGACATCGAAAAGGGAGAGTTCGTTGCCCTTCTCGGCCGTAGCGGGTCAGGCAAGAGTACATTGTTGCGCGCGCTCGCCGACCTCGATGACAACGTCTCCGGGTCCGGCCGGCTCGATACACCCGATAAGAAATCGGTGGTGTTTCAGGATGCCCGACTGTTGCCGTGGAAACGCGTGCTGGAGAACGTGGTTCTTGGCCTGGACCTGCCGGATGCCGCCGAACGCGGACGGATAGCTCTAGAAGAGGTTGGCCTGAGCGGCCGCGAGACCGCATGGCCGATTGAACTGTCTGGTGGCGAGCAGCAGCGCGTGGCCTTGGCGCGCTCGCTGGTTCGTGATCCTGAACTGCTGCTTGCGGACGAGCCGTTCGGCGCACTCGACGCGCTGACCCGCCTGCGCATGCACGATCTGCTGCGCCAGCTCTGCGCCCGTCACCAGCCGGCCGTGCTGCTGGTCACTCATGACGTGGACGAAGCTGTGACGCTGGCGGACCGAGTCTTGGTGCTCGACAAGGGCGGCATCGCTGCCGACATCGTCATCGATATCCCCAGGCCACGCGATCATGGCTACCGCCGGTTCGGCGAGATCCGCTCCGAACTTCTGCGTCATCTCGGCGTCGAGACAAGGCCTGTGCTGCCGGTCTGAGGGCCCCAAGACTTCTCGCTCAGCCTCACCACCCAGGAGGACCAACATATGCCCGCCAAATCACGACAGTTGAATCTCAACCTTTTCATCTATCCTGGCGGCCATCATGAGGCCGGTTGGCGCTACAAGGATTCCGCCCCAGATAGAGTGCTGGACATCGCCTATTATCAGGAACTGGCGAAGAAGGCCGAGGCGAGCAAGTTCGACGCGCTGTCCTTTTCCGACGGGCCCGCGCTCGCCGACAACATCCGCTACGCGAGCCGCTTCAGGCTGGAGCCGCTGACCTGGATTTCGGCGCTCGCCGCCGTAACGGAAAGAATAGGGTTCATCGCGACCGCCTCGACCACCTACAACGAACCCTACAACCTGGCCAGGCTGTTTGCTTCCGTTGATCATCTGAGCGGTGGGCGCGCCGGTTGGAACATCGTCACGACGGGTGACGAGTCCGCAGCGTTGAATTTCGGCTTTGACCGACATCCAACCCACGCCGACCGTTATGAGCGCGCCGGCGAGTTCGTTGATGTGGTAACCAAGCTCTGGGACAGTTGGGAGGACGACGCGCTCGTCTCGGACCGCGAGTCCGGCATCTTTGCCGACACCGACAAGATCCACCCGGTCAACCACATCGGCAAATATCATCGGGTGAAGGGTCCGCTCACGCTTCCGCGCCCTCCGCAGGGGCGTCCGGTCTACGTCCAGGCGGGTTCATCGGAAGACGGACGGTCGTTCGCAAGCCGCTATGCCGAGGCGATATTCACAGCCCATCAGACTCTCGGCAACGCGCAGGAATTTTATGCCGACATCAAGGCGCGGGTGAAGTCGGTTGGCCGCAACCCTGACCACGTCAAGGTCTTGCCCGGCATCAGCCCGTTCATCGGTTCGACCGAGGCGGTAGCCCGGGCACTGCATGACGAGTTCAATGAGCTGACGCAGCCCGAATATTCCCTTCACCAGCTACGCCGCATCGTAGACGCCGACCTTTCCGGCTACAATCTGGACGGCCCATTTCCGCGCGAGCTCATCAGTGTCGAGGGCGAGCGCGGTGCGAGCAGCCGCTTCCATGTCGTGCTTGACATCATCGAGCGCGAAAATCCAACCATCCGCCAGTTGCTGCACCGCCTCGCCGGCGCGCGCGGGCATTGGGTGCAGGCCGGGACGCCCGAACAAATCGCCGACAACATCCAGGAATGGTTCGACAATGGTGCGGCGGACGGCTTCAATGTCATGCCGCCCTATCTGCAGGGCGGGTTCGACGTGTTCGCCGAGGAGGTGGTGCCGATCTTGCGCCGGCGCGGACTTTTCCGGCACGACTATGAGGGGGCGACGCTGAGGGACCATTTCGGTCTGCCGCGCCCTGACAATACCTTCAGCCAACCGCAAAAGGCGAGCGCCTGATGTGGTAAGACGGCGCAGACCCGGGTTCTCGGAGGTGGCTCGAGGTCGAGACGTTTTGACCACGGCGAACATCATCATCGTCTACGCGCTAACTGGGGCGGCAGCCGACGCGGACACGACCGCTGTTGCGGCGGGAGCCGTGACCGGTCTCAACCTCCTCTATTCGTAAGGATTCCCCGCAATGGCGCTTTGGATGAGCGATAAGACCGGAGAGCAGTGGGACGACGGCGAGAAAGTGAAGCCGAGCGACGAGGGCTTCAGCCGCGATTTGGCTGCCGCGCATTTCAATGGTGATGCCTTCAGGCACGCCGAATTGGGAAGCTCCCGCTATAGCCGATGTAGTTACGGCAGACGGGGTTGGGGTAAGGGTAGTCTGATGGCTGGGCCATCAACCCCTAGGACCAAGACGCCACATTGCTGCAGTTGTGGGCGGACTATCGCGACGAACTCGAGGCGGAACGGAGAGACCCTCGGTCGCCATTTTATGATAATAATCTAGAACAGCATGAGCCGTGCATCGCCGCAGTCCTGCGGCGATACGGTGATAAGAGGGGATTGAGCAAATGAGACCACGCAATGCGGTCGTACCCACAATTCACAGGACAGCAATATGACCAACCAAGCAGCCGCGGCCGACCGCCGCCCCGCCGAGGCCGCCATGCGAATTGCCGCATGAGGAGCTCACAATGACAGTCAAGCTTGCGGTGGCTTTTCTGGCCGCCTACGGAGCAGCATGCCTATTCCGCGACCTCGGCTAAAAAATCTATTTGTGGTACGACGAGACGTACTTGAACGGCGTAGAAACGGCCTCCCGCCCCTTGAGCGCCCCGCCGACTTCCAAAGATAGCCCGGCGGCAGCACCAGCTATCATACCAGGAATGAGCGGGAGGCCCATCCAATACGCAGAGAGAGCGCCAGCCCCAATCGAGATGAGGTTAAGGCTGGCGCTTATGTCGGCCAGCCGTAGCTTAAAGGGCGCTTCGCGCCCGGCCTTGAGATGATCAGCGACAGCCTTCTGCAGTTGCTCCACCTCGGTATTCCAGGCCAATGGACCATCCCCTGCGGCAATAACTCGCTGATAGACACTCTCAAGGTGGTGGCGAAGGGCAAGCAATTCCGACCGGCGCTTCTCGCGAAACTCAAGAATGTCGACAAGGGAAGCGTCTTTGTTTGGAACGGGTATCGCGTTGTACAACTTTACGAGTACACCTCGGCCCTCATCGATATCGTTCGATGCAAACGAAAGGGATCGTTCGCCAGTGGCAATGCTCCATTGGCCGGGCTCGTTTTTGTCTAGAAGACGAAACGCCCCTACATGGGCCGCGCGGAGGACATCGCCCATCGAACCTCCGGAGATGCCGACCACGGTGCGCTGTAGGACGCCTGCCGATTTTAAGAATTGTGCGTCTGCATCTAGTCCAAAGGCAATCATGTTTTGAGCTGGGAAATCTAACCTGTCCCAGAAAAGTAGGTTAGATCTCATCTCTTGCGGGTCAAGGCCTGAAGATGCCAAATACACGCTTCCGCCATCTACGCGAATTGGTGGAGATACGACCAATCCACGCATCAAGACTGCTCTTTTTTCTGGCCATTTGACCGCAATGCCGTTCCTTTTCTATGGTGACAGGATGTTTTCTGCGTATTTTTCTAACAAACTGACCGTCTTTTGAATTGCGAAACACTGTTTTCTTTGCCGGTGGCTTCTTGACCATTTGGAGGTGCTCCTGCCACATCAATATTGATGAATGGCTAGAATATCGCCGAAAGACTAGTCCGCCAGCACCCCTCTCTGCCCTCCACAGGAAACATTATGGCCAACAACAACCAACCAGCCGCGGCCGGCGTCTTTGGTTCCTGACGACCGCCAATATCTATCCCGACTATGAGCCGTTGACGCTGTATGATGTTGGCCCGGAGTTCGGCGGTGGCAACCAGCAACACCAGATGAAGCGGCCAGCCTTCCTGGCGCCAAAGATGGCCTCGCAGAGCTTGCCGTGCCGCTGTTTTCGGCGATGATCGCAAGCCGGGCCTAAACCCACGATACGCGAACGCCAACATCTCGCCAGTCGAGGCATTGGGCCATCAGCCGCAGTATCGCAGGTGATGTTCCCTTCTACGAGTCCCGGCCCGTTGTGATGTCCCCTGCAGCGGCCCTCTGTTCGCGCACATCTCGTTGCGCTGCAAGATCCTGCCGCAGCGTCAAATCCAACTTCCCCCAGAGCGATGTCTTCTGGTCGGTCTTGAACTTTCGGGACGTCTTCTTCTCGACGACGAACGGCTTTGTCTGCTGACGCATAGATCCTCCAGGCGACGAATCGCAAAATGAACGATATCGCCAGCGACGCTGAGTGCAACTGGGGTCGAACGACGAGCTGGTGCACTCGCTGCACATTCGAGCGGACAGCGTTGTCCTTTGCTGCCCGACTGCGTCGGCTTGACACCATAGCCCTCGGCCGAGACCCGAGACCTCAGCGTCAGTGCTTTGTAAGCACCGATCGCGTTCTTTGGGCGCGGGTGCGGCGGTCAAGGCATCACTGAAAGGAAGCGCCGGCAGCTTCGATCATCGACCCGCAATTTCGGCCGCAGGCTCAGGCCCTATGGAGACGAACCAACTGGAACAAACAGCTTGTCTCCATTGTGGTCGACTTCTAAAAGCTCCGGCTTTTGCCTCATGCGCTCCACATTCCCGCGATGAAAAACGATCGCGTTCATATAGGCAAAGGTGATTGCGAGGGCGGCGGTACGCAACGGGTAGTCGACCAGGGAATGCACAAGCAAGAACGCTGTAGAAAGGAACGCTGCCTTCTGAAAAGAGTCCCGGCGAATTCCGGCAAACGCAAAGAGAAGGAGGAATAGGTACAAAGCCATCAGAACGGCAGCGATTACGCCGCCTTCGAAAGCAATTTCGAAATACTCGTTATGGGCATGGTTCACATACGCGCTGAATATCATCCCTTCTTTTTCATACATCTGGTAGGCCTTTTGAAAGTTCCCAAATCCGACGCCGGTAACCCAATTCTCCTTTATTCCATCGATGGTCGTTCGGGCAAACTCCGCGCGTCCGAAGGCAGGATCAATTTGTTTTGCGTCGATCGTCGTCCACGCTCCGATCGTGTAGACGGAAAGCCCAACGAAAAGGGCAAATACGCCAAAACCACTTATTCGCGAGCGGGCTGAGAGAAAGCAGATGGATACTACGGTGATGGCCAGCCCGATTAGCACGCCGGCGCGAGACCCTGCCGCCAAAAGGAGCAGCAGAAGCGCGACCAGACCGATCGCCGAGGACAACAGGTGCCCACGGAACAGGCCGTAATAGATAACGAAGGGAATGGAGACGAAAAGCAAAGCCGCAAAATGGTTCCGATTGGCGAAGAGGCCTGCATTGATCGTGAACGGCAGCAATCCCTCGATCGCTATGTTATCTGATAACGAGTATTGAATCGCTCCAGCCAATCCGTTGCACATTAATCCCATGAAAAAGAAAGGAAGCAGGCCATAAACCTCCTCTGCGCGCAAACGCATCACAGCCAGGAAAAAAGCAGCTGACGCGGCGACATACAGCAAACACTCGATTGTTCGCCCTACCCCGAGGCTGATGAACCGCGTTTCATCAATCAGCCAGGGACGGCCGAGGAGCACTTCCGGCCGCAGACCGGCAAAAATGCTTGTGGGCAGCGGGACGATTTGAAGCACAAACAACGCCACAACCAGGAAAAGCAGCCAGAGAACCGATCCGGGGATTGCTTGATTCGTGGTTCGGGAAAAGGCGAGAGCAACCGAGATAAATGCCGAGATCTCGATCAGTGTGTCCGTATAGAGTCCGGACGCCGTGCCCCCGCCTATGAGCAAGGCGGTGAACAAAACCGATCCGAGGAGATATTTTTCCCAGTCTGACCGCCGCGCGTTCAATATGAAAGTCTCTCTATGCTGAGTTTGTGCATGACCAGTGTGCCGATATAGCGAGACCGCCAACTCTCTGCGATCGCAGCGGTTTCCAAACGCAACATATGCATCGGGCATCCGGCCGGCCCAACCGAAAATTCTTGGCTCAGACTCTGGCGGTTGAAGGTGCCCTCCGGGACGTTAAACCGCGCTATTTCGCTCACCGGATCCACACATCTGATAGCCCAGAACAGTTCTTTGGGGAGCTTCAGGTTTCGCCCCGATGCGACCAACGAAATCCGGTAGGAACCGGGCGGCAGTTCGATATATTGTTGGAGAGCAGTGTTCTTAATCGGCGTATCTAAAAACCGAAGCGTGGCCCCGCCGTCGCCTTCCACTGCGTCCTGGGATGTCGCAAACGTAACTTCGACACCCGGCTGATCGCGAACCTGCCAATCGAAGGGCTTCCCATCATAGCCCGGTTCGAAGGTGCTATTGAAAACATAGCCACCCAGCTTTCGCTCCTCATCGGACAGAGTGAAAAGAAACAGCCGATAAGCCTGTTCATATTCCTTCTGAACGATATACCCTGTGATTACGGAGGACAGTTCCCCGGATTTCGGTGGGGCATCGGACCGGACCAGGTCAAGGAGCAATTGATTTGCAAAATCGAGCCCTTGGCGCGTTTTTCCCAGGACCGAGAACAAGTTCGCCCGCCACGGCGCTTGCGCCGCAATTGCTGCCAGCATGGCGTGGTATCCGTCCGGGTTCGAAAGGATTGCCGGAAGGCCCTCCGCGACGGCCGGAAACTGATCCGGCCAGCGCCGCAGTAATGTATCAATCTCGCTCACAGCCTTGGAAAGATCGCCGATCTCGACTGAATGGCCAATCGATCTCTTGAGCGCGTGGATTTCCGTTTTCGACAGCTTTCGTGCCTGATCGAAAAGCGCGTAGGCGTCATCCTGCTTGCCTTGGCGGTATTCGATCTCCCCCATTAGACTATAGAGGCGTGCATCACCGACGTTATCGCGAAGTGCTCCGCTCGCCCTGGAATACAGCGCGTAAAGATCAGGGGGGTTAGCCGTATCATTCAGGTCGCCTGCAACGTCGTCTATCAGCGCATCGACATTCAATGGATCGAGCGCCATTGAAATGGCTGGCATGTCCGTCTCAAGCAGTCGACTTAGTTCGGTCGACGAAGCCGCTAACACCAGAACGAATGCGACGAACCAAACGCCTGAACGTCCAAGATTTCGCGCGAGCGGGCTGGTCTGCGCCGTCATCTACTTTACCCTCGATTTTCTGGGTAGCGGTGCCATAGTTATAATATTGGTAGTTCATATACTTGTACGCGTAGTTGTAATCGAACTTATTTACCGCGAACTTTGTCATGGCGGCCCCGACCACGTTCGCGCCAGCTGCACGGAGGCGCTTCAATGCAGTCTTTGCCGACTTGCGAGTCACCTGGTTGGTGGAAACAACCATCAATGTGCCCTCGGCCAAACGGCTGAGGATCGGTGCATCTGAAAGGCCTACGATCGGAGGAGCGTCGATGATCACCACGTCGTGTCGCTTGCCCAGGCTGGTCACGATCAAGGCCATCTTAGGTGAAGACAGAAGATCGGCGGGGTTGGGGGGGATCGTCCCTGAGGTCAGAACCGTCACATTAGGGTATTTCGTCGGCCTAAAGATGGTCGCAAGGTCTTCTCTGCGAACGGTGTTTGTCAGGAGGTTGCTCAATCCGATCGTGTTATCGAGACCGAACAGTCGGTGAAGGTTGGGCTTTCGAAGATCCGCATCGACAAGCAGCACTCTTGCCCCGAGTGCAGCGAAATCTTGGCCAAGTTTGAAGGCGGTGGTGGACTTGCCCTCCGCCGGCTCAGAACTCGTGACCAACAGCGACCGCGGAGCCCCTTCCGCGCCGGAAAACTGCAAGGATGTTCGGAGCGACCGATAGGCTTCGGACAAACCTGATTTCTGGTCTGCAATGCTGGCAATGAGCTCGCGATCGTCGACATGGGGTAAGATGCCGAGCATAGCGAGTCCAAGTTCCTTTTCGACCTGCTCGGGATTGGTAAAGGTATTGTTCACCAACTCGATAACATAAATAATCGAGCCGCTGATGGCCATGAAAAGTGCGAGTGCAATTGCGAGATTGATGCTCAGGCGTGGCGAATAAGGCGCCGTCGGCTGCGTCGCGAAATCCACGATTGCGGCATTCTGCGTCTTGAGTTCTGAACTAACTCCGACTTCGTTTAATTTGGCAATAAGACTGTCATACTGAGACCGATTTGAGTCGACTTCACGCTTTAAGATTGTGTATTTAATATTCTTGTCGTTGAAGACAACCTGCTGCTTTTCCATGTCAGCAAGCTTGTCTTTGAGATCGGCCTCCTTTTTCAGAGCCTGCTCGTATTTCAGCCGCAGCGAATCAGTGATCGCGAGCACGCCGTTATTGTAAACGCGCTGCAGCTCCTTGATCTGGGACTGCAATTGCTGCATTTCCGGAAAGCCCGGCTTCAGTATGCCGAGCTTCTGTTGATACTGGCTATTTAGATCCGCCAGTTTATCGCTGAGTACCTGTAGCCCCTTACTTTCCAGCACTGGGCCGAGGCTAACACCACGTCCCTTGTCAATCTGATCCACTACCGATCCGGCGTCTGACCGCTCCTGGGCCGCTGTCTGGAGCGCTGCATTCAGGACAACGATGTTCGACCCGATAAGCGACTTGTCGTCACCGGTAATTGTAATGCCAGCATCCCTTGCGTACGCGACGAGCTCTTCCTCGGATTTCTGGAGCTTCTGCTTGACCTGCAAAACCTGCTCCTGGATGAATTGCCGCGCCAGGTCCGACGTTTCGCTGGTCTGATCCAACCGCTGATCGATATAGCTCTGGGCAACTTGGTTGGCCACATCGCTTGCGTATTTTGGCTTCTGGTCCAAAAAGGTGATCGACAATAGACTTGTGTTGGTCACCAAACTAACCGTCAGATCGTCCAAAACGCGCTTGATCGCAATGGCTTCACGTTGCTCGGGCGTTTTCTCTTCGATTGCGGGAGCTTTAGAGATCCCGAACGCCCGGTAGAAAATGTTGCTGATCGAAAAGCCCGGTTTCGGAAACAGGAAGTCCGGCTTCTCGCTAAGCCCCAGTTGGAAGACAACGCGTTGCGCCAATGCCCGGCTCTTCAATTTTTCCCGGGCGGTCTGAAAGGCTCGGATATCGCTGTTTTCGGAGACCACCTCGATGTCCTGGAAGACCTTCGCCGAAGGGACCAAGACCTCCAGCTGGGCGGTTGCCTGATATTTCGGCGTCTGCATCATGGTCACGACGACGCCGGCTACAAGCCCTGCGGCCATCATCATGGCGATCAGCCATCGATACCGGACAACGTAGAAAAGCAACTGGAGCGGATTAAACTTCTGATCCTGTTCAGCAAAATCGCGTCCGTATTGGCTGTGATTTTGGTTGCCGTCATAGTAGAGATCCGAAGACAAGGCTTGGCCGTGTCTAGGAGCTGGTATTTGGTGCTGCCTGCTACGATCAAGCATAGTGCGGGCGATCCTGATCCATACGGAGTTGGTTTGCCAGCCTGACTACGGCGCGAGTACGCCAATTCTGACTGCAGTTGACGCAACGCCGAGAGCGTCCTTGAGGTTGTTCAAGGCGATTTTCGATTTCGAAGGGAAGATGATCACCTTATCGCCACCGTAGATGCGCGGATTGCGGCTCTTGCCGGAGCGAATATTCTCGACATTATAGTTGGAGACCAATGTGTTTTGACCAATGCTTCGATAAACAAAGACCTTTCCCGCATCGCCGATGTTATTAAATCCTCCGGCAAGCGCGATGGCATCAATCAATGAAGCGTTGCTCGCTACGGGATAGATTCCGGCCTTGTTGACCTCGCCATCAACGGTGATGCGTTGTCCGGCGGAATCCTTGACGAAAATTGTAACGTCGGGTGACTGAAGGTACCGCTTGCCGTACCCGGTCTCGATTTCCTTCTCCAACTGACGGACGGTTTTCCCTGCTGCAGGCACGGCTCCGATCAGCGGGAGCGAAATTTGCCCGCTGGCGTCGACCTGAACCGTCCTGTGCAGATTGTCGACTTGGAAGACATCGACCTCGAGCACGTCATTCGGCGACAACGGCTGTTCACTGCCGTTCTGAGTATTTTGTGGAGCAGGAAGATCCTTAACAACCTGTAGAGCGCCACCGCCGGAAAGGGCGACCGACGATGATGATGTGAGTTGCAGCGCATCGACCGAAGGCGCAGTTGTGCTGGTGCAAGCCGACATCGCAAGGGAACCGAGCACCAGCACCGCGGTGGTCATGGCGCACTTCTCAAAATCACGCATTAGGAGGACACGCCCTTTAGCAGACGACCAAGCCTCCCGAAGTGGCCGACGTTGTCGGGAGGTGATTTGTTTGCAAATGTTTTTCCAACTGGCTCAAGTGGTCGGTCCGCCAATATGTCGGTCGGGCGCGTCACCACCATATTGTAAGCCTCGTCTTCCCCGCACCGTTTTGCGGCGGCCTCAACCGCCCGCGAAAGGCCAGGTCGACGGCGATCGGCGCTATGAGTATCGGACGCGATAATATCCACCCTGCCTTCGTCTATCAGCTTTTCCGAGTAGTAGAGAGCCGTACGCCCGAAGGCGCCAATAATCGAATCCGCAGTAATCTGCATAAGGCACCCGAGCCTATTCAATCTTTCGATCACGTCATAATTCGCCTTGATCCAAGTTAGACGCTCCGGATGTGTGAGAATGGGAACGAATCCAGCCTCTATGAGGCGCAAAGCGAGCTCTTCTAACCGCGGCGGCAACACATGGTGGGGCGGCTCGAACAGAAAATAGCGCGACCGGTTCAAAGTCGGGATCCTACCGTTCGTCAGCTGACTAGGAAGGTCGGGGGCTATATGGACGTCGGCGCCAACATAGAGGGCAAGCGGTATCGCAGCGCGCAACAACGCTTGCTCCAACGAATGGATCGCTGCAGCGATATTTTCTGTCCGGTTTTCATACATGCCAGGCACCACATGGGGAGTGCACGCCATGTGGGTTATTCCGTCGGCTACCGCCAGCCTCGCCATTTCCAGCGAAGTAACAAGGTTGGGCGAGCCGTCGTCGAGACCAGGCAAGATATGAGAATGCAGGTCAATCATAAGCTTTCTTGGTCACGTGACAGCAACACAGCGATTTCGCCGCAAAAAACACAAACTTGCCACGCGCTTCATAGCGGCTGATGGACTTGACAACCGCAGAGCGCCGACCGTTCAGATCCAGCTACCTGCAGAAAGAACTATTATCTTCCTGAAGTGATTGAGGGATGACGATGAGCGCTGCCGACGACGCGAAAGCCGAGACGGTACCGTACCAATAGCGAACGCTCATCTACCCCCCTTTGATCCCCTACCCGCCTGAAGCCCGGACAAACAAGGCTAGCGGCTCACGCCATTATCATCGTTCTGCGTTGCAGTAAGCACACCGGCAGTGATGAGCGCGCCTGCAAAAAATGTTTCAGGCAGGCCAAATGCAAACTTGCCGGACGGGCCAATGGCTCCCGTGCGCTCCGGGCTTATGGCGGCCGCGGTGTGTTCGGGTTTCACGATCCTGAGACAGATATTGTTCTCTACACGTGAAATGTCGAGACTTGAGTTCGCTGGCACGCTTAGCTTGCAACCACCGACCCGAACGGACGCCAAGCCGTTGGGGCCGACCTGCAAACGGCTGCCGAAATCCAAGGCGCCCCCCTCTTTGGCGGGCCCATAACCGGCCGTCTGCGAAACCAACACATTGCCACTTACACTTTGAATCGATCCGATTGGATTTGCCGGCCCCTGATATACCGTTGCACAAGTGCACGATGCATCTTGAGCGAAAGCCGAAACTAAGCCAAATCCCAATGAAGCGGCCATCCCGGCCAGCGCTGCTTTCAAAACAATGTTCATGTGCCTCGATCCTTTGTTTGCGCCTTGCAGACGCGCCCAAGTCATTATCCGCACCTAGCGCCTAACAGCTTTTCGCTCGGATTCCAAGCTATTTCGCATGTGCGAGATGAACCTATGATGTACGGCGTTACTATTATACCACAATATATTAGCGCTTAAGAATATTTCCATTATAGGCAAACTCCAAGATTTACCTCGCGCTGTTTACGCCATGTGAGGCTATTGATCTATTGTTGCTTCGTTCACTTATAAGTTACCGTGAAGCGGAACTATCTTGTCACACCAACACATAATTGCCAGAAAGGATTATATCTTCATGCGAAGTTACGTGCCAGGATGAGCAAGTTGTTTCCTGCTTCGAAATGTCGCTTCCACCGAAGCGATGGCTCTACCTCGATACCCATGGAAGTATCGAGCCGTCACGCGGCACTTTAGAGGTCAAGATCAACTCGATGAGCACGCTCAAGTGACACCACGCTGCGACAAGGGAGCGAAGTATGGACCGCCGTCAATTTCTCAGCGCAACGCCAAGCCTTGGTCTCATCCCGGCGATTCGAGCCGGCCAACCCGTTGTTGGACCAAGCAATCCAAACGCAAGGGCTGCAATCTCACACAGCTTCGCGACCGTCGCAGCCTGTTTGGCCGATACCATGCTTTGCTATTCAGAAGGCATTGGCAGGGTGCAGATTCGCGCTGGTGAAATCGCCGAGGCTCAAGGCTTCCGCTACCAGGTAGCAGCGTCTGCTGCCAGCGACCAGCACATCACAACCGCGGGCGGAGTGAAGCTATACGTTGTTCCAGGAGATGCAGGGTTCAATGTCTTAGCCTTCGGGGCCGCAGGCGACTACAGCAACCTCACGGGGGTCGGCACGGACGACACGGGCCCAATACGGGCAGCCTTCAAAGCCGCCATGACCGTCGGACTGCCCGTTCATCTCCCAGGTCGCCAATACCGGATTACGGACACCCTATGCATGCCGAATGCTGACTACAAGTTCTCGTTCAAGGTGATCGGCGACAGCGGCAACTCGACCCGCATCTGGTTTGATAACGCGGTGCCCAAAAAGAATATGTTCTACAGTGACCTCAACATCAGCTACCTCAATTTCGAGGACATTGAGCTCCTCGACAGGACCCCGGGCACATCAAGGGCGATCCAATTTGTTGGTACTTTGTCAGGTGGGCCGGCGTGGAAGCACCTGTTCAAAGGCGTTCGGATCGTCGGTTTCCAGGAGGGGGCGCGCTTTGACGGCGGGGCCACTATCTTTACAGACGCCTATCAGTCAGAGGTGATGTTCCTGCACAGCAAGTTCAAGAATTGTAGAAAGAGCCTCATCTACAACAACATCCAGGCGGTCAATCACCAGCTGATTGGCCTCGACATTGAGAACGACGACGTGGCCGACGCGAGCGAGAAATGGCCAATGATCGTTTTCGAGCGCGGTAGCTTCATCAACCATCTGGGCGGCTCGGTCATCGGGTACGGCCCCTATGTGTCCTTTACTTACCCCCGCGTCGGTGGCGCGTTTCAGGTAACCGCACAGTTTGCAAGTCGGGGTGTTCGTATGGAGGCCCGTGGGGATGGCCCCTTTATCGACCATCACACGGCAAGTGATATCTCGGTAAGCAACGCCTTCCGGCTGCGTTTCGAAGACATGGCCGTCAGAGCAAGCAGGTCCGCGAGCCCTATCCTGGCTAGGTTTGGGGGCCGCGTGTACGCTCGGTTTGACAATGTGCACTCCAATGTTCCCATGGACGTGCAAGCCTACATGACCGCTGACCTCGGAAGGCACTCTGAAAATGGAAAGATTGACCTTAACGGTTGCCGACGCCTGAACTACAAGCGCGTGTCGGACCATGCGGCCTATGGCAGCGCCGCTGTGCGCGCATCCGATCGACGAGCTATTCCGGCAGAGATCAGCATGGAGGAGGAGGGCCCTGCAGGGACCGTGGTGGATGGCTACTACCAGCTCACTGCCGACCGGAAGACAATCTACTCCGGCAACTGGCAAGTCGCCGAGTTGAAGACCTTAACGTGGGCGCCGAGCGACGTGAGTGGATTTGGTGGCGGAAGCAATCCCGCCACCATGCAGGTCTTCCTCCCGCAGTACGCCAGGCCCTGTAAGTTCCGGCTGCTCTGCGATGACATCAACGCCGCGGCGGCCATTGTGTTGGATCTCTATTTTGTGGTGGCCGGCAAAGAAGTCTTAGTGGCCACGCTTGCGCCACGAGATGGGGGACACTTCGAAGCGAACATCAGAGGCCCCTCAAAAACCCTGGTGATCTGGATCGCCGACGGCCTCGACTGGGACGGCAAAATGAAGGTCGTAAAATCCGGATCGAGCGACAGCTTTGTCGGCCTGATCATGATCGACTATATGTAATTTCCGTAACGGAGGGACGGCCGCGGCTGCCATTTGTCCAAATTTTTCCTAGCCCTGAAAGGGCCAGGATTGGAAGAATTACGAACCATGCGCGGGCCCCAAACGCGGCCATCCCGCCCCAGAAATAGGTGAGAAGGGTTGCGTCAAATGCGATCAGAGCCGCTATGCTGTCTTTTCCTGAGAGCCAAACGAGTGCTCTCCTTGTCAGGATCACTGATGCAAGTACGATCATCAACCCAATCGGGTATGCCTTCCCTAAAGTGAACAGCTGATCACCAACAAAACCCAACGAGACATTGTAGTCGTCGCCAACACCGACGCGCCCCCAAAGGTAGTCGACGGAATAATACCCAGCCCCCACTGGTTTTCCAACCCACTGGTCCCTCGGGAACCAATTGAGGTAGAACAACTCCAATTGCTTCAGGTATGGACCCAACCCGACATCACCATAGCCCAGGCCGGATCGAAGGTACTCTGTGAACCGCATATGGTCGGTGACGCCGACAGCAGCGGAGCTGGTTATGCTGTTGGCGTCTTCACCTCTCACGAGCATTGCCCATATCAGCAGAGCAGGCATGGCCAACACGAGATAGGAAAACCTGATACCGATCCGATGGTACGAGCACAGCATCGCAAACGGCATAATGAGGTACGCGGCCACAGCGAGTCTGCCGTATCCTCCCCAATAGAGGAAAAGATTTCCGCCGATGGCGGCCTCAAACAGTAGAAATACGATTACTGACCCACGTCTTTGCTGGCCGCTCTTGATCAAACACTCCTGAAAATGGAGTGCAATGCCAATGGGTATCATCAAGCTCATTTCAGGCCGCGGTGCTGCAATTCCGATAAATACGATCGACGATAGGCCAACAGCGAGCCCGCACCACTGAAGCCACTTTCCCGAGTGTATAACCGGAATGAAATCCGGGGTGTTGTCAAACACCCTGAGGATGTCCGAGAAGATGATAAAGATTGAGATGATCACGGACGCGTCCACGCCGTCAAAAATAAGTAAGTTCGGAGCGAAAGGCACATAGAGCAGTAGGAAGGCGATTCCGATCACCATATCGAGCGGAGAGCGAAATTTAATCAGGCACAATTTTGCTGTATGGCAGGCGATTAATACGAACAAGTAGCTAGATGTATAAAGTTCGGTGATCGACTGTCCTATGATGCAGAGCGCAATGGTGAGATACGTGACGATAACTAAGGCAGAGCTCAAAATGGCCCCGCCCTTTTTTTCACTAATACCAGCAAGGTTATGCAATGCTGATGACCCCCCGCTCCTGGTCGGTAACCACATCGACCCTCTTTACCGCGCGCCGGCACACAATGCCGCCCGAGCCCCGTTCTCGCTTATCGTGTCGAACCTTGTGCGAGCTCAGGTAGCCCGCACTGAATGGCGGGCTGCCTATCATCGGTATCAACAAGCTCGATAAGTCGCCCCAACCTGATCAGGCTGCCCACAAAGCAAGCCCCTTTGAGCGAGAATAGCGGCCAGGTCCCCACCGTCTGGCATGAAACACTGCACGACGATTGCATCCCCCATCCTGGCTCCGGTCTTCCCATCGCAGGGGGTGCCTGCGCCGACCGGTTTGCAATTCAAGACCATTCCCTGGAAATCTCGCCGGGCGGCTTCCGTTACCATGTCACGTAAAGCCAGTCGTTTCGTCAAAGACGCCCCGCACAGGACAATTTTGCGGCCCCCAACCCGCAGGTCGTCTATCGAAGGAATGTTCAGCCGTCCGCTGAATGGCGAAAGCGCGGCGCGTGGCGGTGGGCGTGGCTGGCCTCTCTGCGAGAGTATGACAGCCATGAAGGCGACGGCAAACACAAGCCCGATAACGGGAATAGCGACCAGTTTATTCATAGTGCTGAGCGGAGTCCTCGATTCAGATTCCTGACGGGCCACTGCTGCCAACTGCGGCGGATGGCGTTCAGGCCAAGACCCACCCCTATGGCGACACCTCATCGAGGTGATCACGCCGGCGGGGTGGCGTGCGCTGTCGATCCCTGAAAGCAGGAAAGCAGCGACGAAGTGGCTAGGCGCCGTACCGGCGTTCCAGCGCGGTGGCAATTCGCTCGCAAAGCAGCTCTGAGGTCACGACTGTCAGGTGGAGGCGGAGGCGAACTCCGGATGGATCAACCAGGGTAGTGACAATACCGCGATCAGAGTACTCGGCGAGGTCGAGAACATCGGCGATGACGAAGTCCGGCATTTCGCGAAGCCTTTTAGGGCGCTCATCGGCCGAATTCTCCCCCCAAATTGGACACTTTCCGGGCAGGCCCAGTCTAATCCGTTGGAGTTCGGCGTAACTCTCGGCAGCGTCCTGAGCGCTGAACAAACGCCGAGTTACTTTGCCGTTTTCAACGACTTGGACAAGCCATCGGCCGTCGACGTTTTTCAACCGTACGTCGTTTGGTTCTCCGACAACCATATCCGCGATCCGTTTCATCAATCAAAGAACTAACAGTGGAAGTGCCAAGCTACTGTTTCGCGCCGTAGGCCGATTCGACTTCGATCAGATTGATCCACACGCCGATCGGGATGTCGTCGACGAACACGGGGCTCTGGCCAGACACTGGCGAGACCCACGGCGACCGTGACCCGAGATCCCAGTCGCCGCGGCGGCTCCGGCCGCGTGGTGATCTTTCGAGGTCAGCTATCGCGGGAAACAGGCAGCACTCTGATCGGCATCAGAAGTCCAGCGCCCTTCCCCTAAGACGAAGACCGCAGCGTTATGATCATCGCCTGGAAAGGGCTTCAGCGATCTGGGACACCGCCTGCTCGACAGAAAACTGTCGATCGAACAATCGCCTGCAACGTCCTGGCAGATCGGCATCCGTCTCTATTTGTGCCAGCAACCTCTTCGCCTTCGCCGCCAGTTCATCCAACTGATCGCTCTGGCACTCTTCGCCGACCCGCTCGTTTCGGATCAACTGGGCCAAGTCGTTGCCGGGGTTCAAACGCGCGAGCACGGGGAGGCCATTTTGCATATAAGTCAGGAACTTTCCTGGTATGTTGTGCGATCTGTGGCGGAGGTCCAACGATACGATCCCAATTCGGCACTGTGCGTAAAGGTCTGGGATTTCGTCGGGGTGGATCTCATCGAAAAAGACCACGTTGGTGAGGCCGCAAGCCTGCGCTTTTTCTCTCAGTCTTTGGGCCTCGCTGCCTCGGCCAACCAGCACAAAGCCTACGTCGGCCCGGGATGCCATTCTCTGCGCCAAGTCCAATACAATGCCGACGCTTTGAGCGACGCCCATGTTGCCCGCGTACACGAACAGCTTTCGTCCGGCCAACGGCGTCTCGCTGACGCGGATCGAACAGCGCACGTTTGAAGGTTTGCCCAGCCAGTTCTGCAACACCTCAACCACACGCCCCGACTTCCGGCGCCACCGATCGAAGTAAACCAGGTTGCCCGGCGTCTGCACGCCGATCACATCAGCAACCGAGTACTGGTAGCGTGCGATGGAATCGAAGAAACGGTAGGGCAGACCGCGGCCCATCAGGCCCATATCAACCGCCCATTCGGGAAAAATATCGCGAATGATCAGATACCCTTTGCAGCCGCTTTCGCGCTTTAGCGCGCTCGCCATAGGCCCATGGAAGATAGAGGGAGCGTACCAAACAATCCCGTCCCATCGGCGCCCTGCCAGCGGGCTTTTGCGCAGATTGCGCAACATGGCAAAAGGCATGACGAACTCATTCCAAGTGCGCCTCACATAGCCAATTTCCTTGGTAGGCGGCGCTCGCAAGCGGAGAACAGTTATCCCGTCAAGCTCTTCAAGCGCCCAAGGACGGCCCAACTCGGCGGTTGGCAGCATGACCGTCAACCGATGCCCTTGTCGCGCGAATTCCCGCGAAAGGTCCCTCAATTGTACCGCTCCCGACGTCCGCAGCGGCGGAAAAGTATCTGCTATCAACGCGATCCGCATCTGGCGCCGCTCAGTACTTCTTCCATACAACACGGTTCACGTAGTCAGTATAGCTGTGGATTATGCGAACCACCTTTTCGCTGACATTGGGTGCGTCGTAGTCAGCAACCAAACGAAGCCCGCGCTCTGCCCCTCGGGGCTGGCTTTCCAGGATCGCAAGGCCCTGGCAGACCCGGTCCACGTCCAAGCCCACCATCATTACCGCCCCCTCCTCCATTCCTTCGGGACGCTCATGGGTTTCGCGCATGGTGAGCGCCGGAAAGTTCAGGATAGAGGACTCCTCCGTGATCGTACCGCTGTCGGACAGAACCGCTTTCGCATTCATCTGCAGGTGCACATAGTCCAAGAAGCCGAAAGGCTTCATGAACTGGATCCTGGGGTTCATTTCGATGTTAAGGGAGTCCAGCCGCGACCGGGTGCGGGGGTGCGTCGAAACAATTACCGGAAAGTCGTGATCCTGCGCAATGCGATTGGCGATCCCAGCAATCCGGGTCATTTTATCCGGATCGTCGACGTTTTCTTCGCGATGAGCACTCATAACGAAGTACTTCCCTCGCTCAAGAGAGAGTTGACTCAAAATACTCGATTTGTTGATCTCATCCATGTAGTAGGCGAGCACCTCACGCATTGGGCTGCCCGTTACGATGATCTGTTCGGGCGCAATCCCTTCTCGCAGCAGATAGCTTCGCGCAATCTGGCTGTAAGGCAGATGAATGTCGGCCACATGATCAACTATACGGCGGTTGATCTCCTCCGGAACCCGCGAATCGAAACAACGATTGCCGGCCTCCATGTGGAAAATAGGTATCTTCAACCGTTTGGCGGCTATTGCTGCGAGGCAGCTGTTGGTGTCCCCAAGTAACAAAACCGCCTCAGGGCGTCGTTCGCGAAGCACCTGATCCGTTGCCGCGATCACACGTCCAATCGTTTTGGCGGCCGTGCTTTCTGACGCTTCAAGAAACAGATCCGGCGGGCGAATCTTAAGCTGCTCGAAAAAGATTTGGTTCAATTCATAGTCATAGTTCTGGCCCGTATGCACGAGGCATTGGTCACACGATTGATCCAATCGGTCGATTACCCGCGATAATCGGATAATCTCCGGGCGCGTCCCGACGATCGTCATAACCTTCAGCCTATTCACCGTCCACTCCACATTCTTTGCCCCGCAAGGCGGAACCGCGCGCTGACCAGGCCGCAAGCCACTCAGTTAGCAATTCCAAACGAAAGCGCGCGCATCTGCTAACTACGAGCTATGCACTCCCTTCGGAGCACTAAGCTTGTTATATTCCAGATAGCTATCATACATTTTCAAGATAAGTATCGACCACGCATCCGGTATAAATCCCGTTGCTCTCTTGAATAAGTCCGAATTCAGGGATCGATCTACAGTCACCGTTGTGTCGGGGATGATATCAATCTTTTTCCCGTAGATCCTCGAGATCAAGGAGAGAAGATCGAATTTGGAAATGGGATCAGCTGAGACGTGAAACACACCCCTCAACTCGGCATTTGGCACGACAAGCTCTTTAATCACCCGCGCCAGCTCAACCGCTGGCAAACCTGAAAAGACGGCATTCTTATAGCCCTTCACCTGGTCATTCTGGCTCAAAAACCAGTCAACCAGACTTTTCGAACTCTCCAATTCGTGGCCGATGATTGAGGTCCGAAGCGTCACTGCATTCGGGTAATCCACCTCACCTAGAAACTTGGTCCTTCCGTACAGATCGTTCGCATCGGCAAAGTCGGATTCCCGGTAATTGCCCTTCATGCCTGAGAAGACACAATCCGTGCTTACATGAATCAAGCGGGCCTCGGCTATGCGGCAAAATTGCGCCAGGCGGTGAGGAAGAGAAGCATTGATTGAAAGTGCCGTGAGATGGTTTCGGGAAGCGTCAAGCTGCTTAATGACCCCCACGCAGTTCACCACGACATCCGGTTTGGTGTCGGCCAACACGGCCAACAGATCTCCATCGTTCCGTACGTCGAGATTGGAGATTACGACTCCTTGCTCATCGGGCAGAAAATGTCGTTCCTTGGCCGCTGATCGGAGGGTGCCAATCGTTACAAATCGATTGTCGGCGGCGAAAACGCGGAAGACCGCGTTTCCCAACATGCCGCCTGCGCCCAGGACGAGGATTTTGTTCGTCTTCACGTTGCGTATCGTCTTTCTGGTGAGCGCTGCGCCATAGCGCTAAATGGACCGCGGACTCTTGGACGTTCGCCTTCTGGCTCACTCTTCTGGCTCAACATGCTCTCCGCGGACAATAGCTTGCACAAACCGAAGCCTCATCAACAGCGACTGCATCTCTTTGATGCCCAACCTTGTGGTGTTGTGTGAATTGTAGTCAGTCGATTCCGAAATCTCGATCTCGCCCTGCTCGAAGAATTTCCCATAGTTCAGATCGCGGAGATCTGGCGGAACACGATAATAGTTGCCCAGGTCCTGGGCCGCCACTTTTTCCTCTCGGCTGAGCAGGACTTCGAACAGTTTCTCACCGTGTCTCGTACCGATTATTCTAATTGGATGGTCAGGAGCGCCCAGGAGCTCCGTAAGCGCTCTAGCCAGGGTCTCAATCGTGGCCGCCGGCGCCTTTTGCACGAAGATCTCACCGGGATTGCCATGCTGGAAAGCGTAGAGCACCAGGTCGACCGCGTCGTCCAGTGTCATCATGAAACGGGTCATGGCCGCATCGGTAATGGTGATAGGCTGGCCCGCGCGAATTTGGTTGGTGAACAACGGGATCACCGAGCCGCGCGAGGCCATCACATTGCCGTATCGGGTAGCGCATATGGCAGTATTGTTGCTCAATCGCGACTTGGCGACGATGACCTTCTCCATCATCGCCTTGCTGATGCCCATGGCGTTGATCGGATATACGGCCTTGTCTGTGCTCAGGCAGATCACACGCTCCACACCGGAGTTTATGGCCGCTTCCAAGGTGTTCTCAGTTCCCAGGACATTGGTTTTGACGGCTTCAAGCGGGTAGAATTCGCAGGAGGGCACCTGCTTGAGTGCGGCAGCGTGATAAATGAAATTGGAGCCCCGCACGGCGTTAAGGACCGACTGATAGTCGCGAACATCACCAATATAGAACTTAAGTTTTTGATTGTTGTATTTTTTCCGCATGTCGTCCTGCTTCTTCTCATCCCGGCTAAAGATGCGGATTTCAGCCAGGTCAGAATCGAGAAACCGCCGCAAAACAGCATTTCCGAATGAGCCTGTACCGCCGGTTATGAGGAGGGTCTTTCCGGTGAACATCGAAAGTCCTTTTCTATTTCAATTGGCTGCAACGGAACGGAACATTTTCAGGGTGTCCGATCGCGCCCCGTCGGATGCGGCGTAGCGGTTGGCGAATTCAACCGCGGCAATTTCGAGTGATCGCTGTTCTTCGGCATCCCTGTCCGCGGCGAGCGCCAATTGGTGTCGCCACATGTCGACGGACACGAGAGGGATCACTGTGATTGCGCCCGTTGAAACGGCGCGCCAGGGTGTCCGATCGCTAACCAGCACGGGTGTGCCGGCGCGCAGAGCTTCAAAGATAACATGCCCGAAATTTTCCCCCAGAGTGGGGAATGCGAACAGATCATGTGCAGCAAACGTGGCTGAAACCTCATGAGGCTCGAGCGCACCACGGTATTCGACGGTGATGTGGGTTGGGAGGCGTTTGATGATGGTCTGGCAATTCCGCCAGTATGCAGCGTCCTCTACAGGGCCAAAAATGCTCAGCTTGATCTTGCGATCCACTCGGGAGAGAATCTCGAGGAGGCCTGTGAGATTCTTCATAGGTGAGATGCGCGATATGAAGGCAATGCCTAATTCGCCCGCCCTTTTTCGCTGACGTTTCAGGCGCATAGAGCTTTCACCTGCCGCGGACACCGGATCAGCGGCGAGATGGATTTTGCCTCTTGCATGGGGAAACTGCCGCTGAATATCTTCAGCTTCCAGCAGGGTCGAGGCGTGCCAGTGCACATCGCGATAAAGCCCAACTAGCTTCGCGCAGCTAAGATAAATTCTTTTTTTAAAACTCTTTATCGAGAGCGCGCCTGCAGAGAATTCGCCACGTGGCGCGATGCAGACACTCGCGCCATTTCTCCAGACCAATCGCTGCTTGAGATAAATCGAAATTGATGATCGATAGCCAAAAAAGCTATTCAGGTACAAAACGTCGAAGCTGTGAAGCTTCGCAGCTTTGGCCACGTGTCCGGCATTGAATTTGCTCGGATCGGCATAATATATCAAACCGCTCTGCGAGCGCACCCACCTGTTGACACGGACTCCCGGATACGGCTCATCGGAGCCCAAATCGCGATCTCTTGTGAAAATCGAAAACTCAATGTTGCTGCGCAGAGCTTCACACATGTTGGCAAGCGTACGAATTGGTCCGCCCGCCTTGAAGCCCGGCAAATAAAAATCGGCAACACAAAGGACTCTGATCTTGCTCATGTTCGCAAAAGAGCCGTTGTCGGCAAACCGCCGCCTTCAGATGTAAGCTGTAGACTTTGAAAGTTGCGCTTTAAGCTGCGCTCTTTATCGCTGGCAAACCGCGCAATAGCCCGGCCTTTAGCAATTCTCGGTAGATATGCTCAGCAGCTTGAGCGGCTGGCACACGGTCCAGCATAAGATTAAGTGTTCCCGGCAACGTCGACAGCCAGTAGGCACAGACGAAATCATGATTGTACTGATCGTCCCAACCTAACGGTGAGGCTAGGCCGTCCGAGATTATACGACGGAGGTTCGCAGGGTTTACTATCGGGACGACGCCCTTGTGGAATTCATAAAACACACGGCCATACAGAAAAACTCGCTTTTTGAGCAGAAGCGCCTCGTAGCCAACAGTGCTGGTGAGGGTGATAACGCCTGCAGACGATTTGATCAGCTCCTTTGTCGGCTCTTGCGGCCCTAGCAACCTTACATTCGGTAGAGACCGAATACGCCTGTAGAAGTCGAGCGTGGGATATGCCCATGCACTAATATGATCCTTGACATACAAGCGGGTGCCCTCAGGCAGACTGAAGGCAATGTTACGGATCACCTCATATTCGTCGAGGTAGGCTCCCGCGAGGATCGACGTAGAGGCTTCGGGATGGAAGTGCATCGGGTATAGAAGAAATCGTTCTCCCGCTACGGCCTTTTGATACATGCCGCGAACGGTGCTCGCTTTGAGACGTCGGCGGACATTGCGCAGAAAGAGGCTCGCATGTGTGCGCAGGGGATTACCGATCTGGAACGAATCGGTCCGACTGTCAGACACGTGGCGCAGCAGCGCCTTGATCCTGGCAAGACGGTCGCGCCTAAAGTACCGCTTGATCAAGGCGATACGTTCCAGGCCATTGATTTTCATGTAATCGGGAACGATCGTCTCGATGTTGGCGATGTAGTGTTTCACCCAGCGGTGAACATCCGGTTCCACCGTCTTGTAGCCACCTCGGATCGCAGCAAAATTTCTCTCAACAGAGTCATCAGCCAAGGGATCCCCAGAAACTGAAAACCGGCCTGGCAGCCGAGATGCCCCTAGACCAATATAAAGGGCTCGCCGTTCCCGGGCCACGAACAGCGCGAAATGTGCAAATGTATTGGAGACATTCTCGTATAGAACGAGTTCCGTCCCTTGCTTTTCGAATATCGTCTCGAAAAACGTTAGCAACGCGCTTTTTAGCCGATCGAAAAAGTCGAGGTCGGCCCCTTTGCCCCAGATCCCATAGGCCTGCGCACGCTCGAAGTCAGATAGTAGGGCAGAATTCAAATCATATCTGGCATAGCGGGCTAGGATGTCGAAATCGACATTGTGGTTCGCAAAAAAGGATGAGAAATCATAAATCGCGGCGAAACCGCGGGAATCCAAGCCGTTCTCCTCGCGAGAAAACGCGCTGTCTACCGCGACCGCCACGGTGGCTCCGTCGTTGCTGAAGCGTGCCGCGAGCGCGTTGAAAAAATGAAAGTAGTTCGGCGCGCTGTTCGAGAGAAGCAGAATGTTCATTTTGCCTGCCAGCTACCAATCAGCTCAGCGCGCACTGCTGCCGGGGAATGAATGTCCTGAATCACCTGACGGCCCAGTACAGCTTCGAGATTTTTAGGCGCAAGGCCAAAGCCTGGTCGCACACTGCGTATGCTGTCTCGAGTGATGACATCACCTGCCTTCAGGTCCCGTACAAAATAGAGCGACCGGCGGAACTTCACGTTCCCCTGCTCGCTCGATTTGCGTCCATAATCGACCTTGCCGAGCGCCTTCCAAGCCGTTTTCGTGCCGGCACACAATGCCGCCAGTTCGGCAGGCTCCAGTGAGAAGCTATCGTCTGGACCGCCGCCGCCGCGGTTAAGGGTGAAGTGCTTTTCGATGATCGAAGCCCCCAAAGCCACACTGGCAATGGCGGTGGTATTGTCCAGCGTATGATCAGAAAGGCCGGTGACCAGTCCGTACCGCTTAATCATGTCGGGTATGGTCTGCAGATTATAGTCATCGGCCGGTGCAGGATAGCCGCTGACGCAGTGCAGAATTGCTAATTCGCTGCAGCCGCCCTCACGCGCTGCCTCTATCGCTTCGTGGATTTCCTCTGCATTCGCCATCCCGGTCGAGATGATCATCGGTTTGCCGGTGCTGGCTGCGTATTTAATTAACGCCCAATCAACAGCTTCGAAGGAGGCGATCTTATAAGCCGGCGCATTCAAGTCTTCCAGGAGATCAATCGCCGTGTTGTCGAAAGGCGAGCTGAAGATCGTAACGCCGAGCTCGCGGCCACGGTCGAAGAGGAGCTTGTGCCAGTCCCACGGCATATGCGCTTCTTCATAGAGATCATAGAGTGTGCGCCCGTCCCACAAGCCGCCGTCGATGCGGAACTCCTCCCCCTTGCAATCAAGCGTGATCGTATCGGGCTTATAGGTCTGCAGCTTGACGGCATCTGCCCCGGCCTTCTTGGCCTCCTCCACAAGGTGCAGCGCCGTTTCAATGCTGCCGTTGTGGTTGGCAGACAGTTCAGCAATCACATAAGGGGGCTGATCCGGCCCGATCCGACGTCCTGCGATCTGGATAGAGCTCAACTGGGTTCTCCAACAGGTTTCATTCGATTATTGCACTCGCTTTTCAGCAACCCAAAGCAGACGAGGGAGCGATAAACCCCATCGATACGTTGTTGCTCCCGCAATATCCCCTCCTGACTAAAGCCCAAACGTTCGTGCAGCGCGATGGAGGCCGTGTTGAAATCAACGGCCTGCCCGCAAACCTTGTGCAGCTTCAATTCGTCAAAGGCATAATTCAACGCCGCGAAGCCGAGCATTTTCCCGGTTCCTTTCGTTGCCTGAGGGTCAGCATAAAATCCCCAGTTCGATGCCCCGGCGTCAGCGACATTGTCGAACTGAACGAAGCCTATCGGGACTTCTCCATCCAGAACCACAAGCAATCGGCGTGTTTCCTCTCTGCTCGATCGGGCGAACCAATTGCGGTGCTCGTCCAGGCCGATTTCGTGTTGGGTGAACATGAAACGACGCACGTCCCAATGATTTCGCCACGCCAGCACCATTGGCAGATCCTCGGCGATCATTGCCCGAACGCTGAACGGCTCAGACATATTCATTGACCATCCGATTGGCGATCCGGGTAACGCCTTCTCCGTCAGTGACCCTTGCGGCGGCGTTGCTTAAGTCAAAGAGAAACTGACCGACCGTCCCTGACACCAGGAGTTCCTCCAATTGCGTTACAAGTTGCGAGGGATTCCGGAGGGCCGCGACGGCGCCTGAGGCCTGCAGCGCCGCGGCCACGGCATGTTGGTTGTCCGCCAGCGCAAACACAAAGCTGGGCAGGCCCATGCAGCAGCGTTCCCAGGAAGTACTTCCGGCGGCGCCGATAGCAAGGTCGCTTTCGGCCATCAAGCGGGCCATGTCGCTCACGCCAACCAGAACCTGCGTCGGGCGGCGCATTGAACTAGCGCGGATACGCACCTGGTCCTTCCACGGCGCATTCGGCCCCATGACAACTGTGATCCGCAAAGTCGGGGGCAAGGTGCCCTCATCGAGCGCGTTCAACACAAGGCCCGTGAGATTTTCCTTGTCCACGCCGCCCATGGTTATGAGTAGGTGCTCGAGCTTAGGTTGAACCCGGCGAGCAAGGCTCTCTGCGCGCAGCTCGGCAAACTCAGGCCGCAGTAGCGCGTATTTCGGCCCGAGCAATGGGATGGCGCCAGCTCCCAGGAGGCCGTCGTAGTCCCCCTTCGTGCGGCCAAGGCTTTGGTCGAGCAGCAGATCGCAATCGTGGGGGCGGTCAGCCAAGTCATCGATCACCATCAGGCATTGACAGGCAGAACGAAGCGCTTCCTCCCAGCGGCGGTCGAGCCCGTAGTGATCGACGACCAGACAGTCCACGGCCCCAATGGCTTGGTGCGTCTCTTGGGCATCTGTTGCCCAGTCCGTCCCCAGCCAGTAGGCATGGGGTGGCCCCCCATGCGTCAGCGTTACGTCCGCAGGAGGCCTCGGCAGCGCAACGGTCCTGTGGCCACGCTCTGCTATCAAATCCATAAGATGGCCAGTGTGTAGGCGGCAGATAAATAGGCATTCTGCCCCGCGCTCCCGCAGCGCGTCAGCCAGCGTGAGACAACGCATGACATGGCCGGTGCCAATGTCGATCGAGGCATCAGTTCGAAAAGCGATCTGCACGGGTTTTAATTACCGCAGAGCATCTGGGGTCATTCCGATCCTGGTTCCGGGCTCAGGATCCGAAACATGCATTCCGCCCGCTCCCAGTCCTCGGGTGTGTCGATGTCTTGCACACGATGACGTGGCAACAACACCGGGACGCTACCTTGCCCGAACACAGGCTTGTTGTTGAGCCAAGCCTCGGAGCGGCCCCAATAGAATTGACCCGCATCGTGCCAGGCCTCCTCAAGGTCTTGTGAGCGGCTTCCAAGGTGCTCCGGCTCGAACATCGCCACGCGCTGGCCTGCCGTGATCCGCAACGCCCTTTGAATCGGAAAGGCGTAACTCGTCACCGAGAAGGCGAAGTCGGCTTCCGTCGACCGAAGCATGTCCAAACCTTGTCGCAGATCGCTCGCCCGTACAAATGGCGCGGTGGCGTAGAGGCAACAGACCTCTCTGGCAGCAGCCCCCTCCGTCGCGAACCATCGGATGGCATGCGCCACGACGGGAACGGTTCCAGTGTGATCGTCAGAAAGTTCGCCCGGGCGCAGGAAAGGCGCTTCGGCGCCGTATTCTTTAGCCACTTTAGCGATCTCAGCATCGTCCGTGCTGACGATGATACGGTCGAAACAGGCGCTGCGTAAGGCCGCGCGAATCGACCACGCGATTATCGGCAGCCCCCCAAAGGTGCGGATGTTCTTCCGCGGGATACGCTTCGACCCCCCCCGCGCCGGAATCACGGCGAGCCTCATAGCCCCATGGCCTCGCGTAGCACCTTAACCACGACCCCCTGGTCCGCGCCGGTCAACGCTGGGTGCATGGGGATACTGATAACCTCGCGGTAATAGCGCTCAGCCTCTGGGTAGTCGCCGTTCCGGAAGCCCATCACCTGGTAATAGGGTTGGGTATGCACCGGGATGTAATGCAGATTGACCATGATATCCTTGGCGCGCAGTGCCTCGAAAACCTCTAGATGCGACGCACCTATGTTCTCCAGCTGCAGGCGGATCACGTACAAATGATACGCGGAATAGCTGTCAGGGTGCTGCCATGGCAGCGTGAGCGGCAGATCGGCCAGGAGCGTGTTGTAACGGTCGGCGATCTCATGTCGCCGCTTCACATAGTGGGTCAGGCGAGCAACTTGGCTCACGCCAAGCGCAGCCTGCATGTCCGTCATACGGTAGTTGTAGCCAAGAGCCACCTGTTGATAATACCAGGGGCCGTCCATTGGCTGCGTCATGAGCGAAGGCTCTCGTGTGATGCCGTGGCTTCGCAACAGCCCCAAACGCGTTGCCAGCTCATCGTCGTTAGTTAACGCCATGCCTCCTTCAGCGGTTGTGATGATCTTTACGGGATGAAAACTGAACACCGTAATGTCGCTGTATCGCCCATTTCCGACCGGCTCCCCCTTGTAGCGAGCGCCGATAGCGTGCGAGGCATCTTCGATGATCTTGAAGCCGTATTTTTTACTCAGGTCGTGAATGGCTTCCATATCGCATGGCTGCCCAGTGTGGTGCACTGGCACCACGATCTTGGGCAGCCGCCCGGCCTTTTCGGCTTCGATAAGCTTTTCCTGCAGAGCCCTTGGACAAAGATTATAAGTACGCGGGTCAACATCCACGAAGCTCACTTGGGCTCCGCAATAGAGCGCACAATTAGCCGAGGCCACAAACGTGTTCGGCGTGGTCCAAAGGAAGTCGCCGGGCCCCAAGCCCAGCGCCAAACACGCAATGTGAAGTGCCGAGGTGGCGCTGTTGACGGCCACCGCATGACTGGCACCCGTATGCGCCAACACACTCTGCTCAAACTTCGGGATGTTGGGACCTTGAGTGAGATTGACGGACTTCAGAACACCCACAACTGCATCGATATCAGCCTGCGTTATATCTTGTTGACCATAGCGAATCATAGGTGAGGACCGTATTTGAGCATAGCTAAACCGTTGATTTTAGCGTGATCTGTTTCTTGTCGAGCTGCCTGTAGGCGATCGCTTTCCAGGTGAGGATCAGTGTGAACGAGATCGTCATTCCAATGGGAACGGCCAGTTCGGCGTGGGTTTTGCCGAGCCACCAAGTGGATCCGATAAATACCGGCAACGCGGCGATGTGACTGTAGATGATGGGCCTGTCGCACCCGCGGGCATAGAGAGCATAGTGAGGCACCATACCCACAGCGTTGACGATCGCTGCAACTGCAACCCATGGATACAAATCAAGCGCGTCCAGATAGACTGTCTTGCCCACCCAACCGAGCAGGTAAGGCAACGCCACCCAACTGACACAGCCAAAGGCAATAGAAACAGCTAACGTCTGGAAAAACATCTGCCTAACCGTCGTGCGGACAAGCTCGTACTCGCGCTTGTGGCTATGGCTGATCAATGCTGGGTAGCTGAACGAAAACACCCCCGCGTCTAGAAAGACCATCAGCGTTCCTGCGACGCCAAGGAACAACACATAAGCACCCACCGCTTCTATTCCGCCAAGATCCTCCATCCAATATCGATCGGCGGTCTGGATGCCACGCAAGGCGAGAGTTGAAACCAGGAACGCCGCGCTGACCGAGATCCCTTTTCGAACCCAGCGCCAATCAACTGGCTTTGACCAGCCGCCTATCGGAAGTTGCTTGACTCTCCAAACACCCAATGCTGCCGTAGCCAAGCCCGCGCACGCCCAAAGGGCCATGATCACGTCCAGATTCCGGCTTCCTGGAAATCCGATCATCAGGACCACGGCCGCGATTGCCCAACTGCCCTGCCGCACGAATAGGGTTACGCTCGCGGCGACCTGGTCCGACAACACGATGAGAAGACGCGAGACCTCTTGGTTGAAATGCTCCAGTGCAAGAATTGGAACGAACCACCATAGCAGTGAGGCTGACCAGCCCTCGCTCTTCAAGATCAAGACAACCGGAGGCAGGACAAACACGTAAAGAAGGCCGCACAACGCCAATTGGCCTTTCAGCATAGCCCCTCGCTGATCGTCAGAGACTTGCAGGATCTCGCGCGAAGCGAAGATGTAGAAGTCAAGGCCAACCAAATAGAGACCGTAGATGACCGTGGCGGTGAAAAGGCCGTAATATCCGACCGATTTCGGATCGAGATACCTGGCCAGGAAAAATACGAACAGAAATCGTGTTAATAGAGTGCCGAACCGCAGACCAATATTCAGCAGGCGGACCGCCCCGGCAACAAAACGCTCATTTCCCTGCGGAATGGATGCAGACGCCATCCTCAATGCCCAGCCTCGGCGTGAGCTTGTAATCTCGCTCATTTAACGAGCGCCGAAGCCAGTGAGGACAGTTCTAACTGTACGGAACACAATTAGCAGGTCCAACCACGGCGAAAAGTTCTTGATATAGTAAAAATCGTAGTGAAGTTTCTCTAATACCTCCCCAACTGCCGCAACATGCCCTTGGTTAACCTGCGCCCACCCCGTGATGCCCGGCCGTACAATGTGCCGATACCTATAGAACGGCAATTCGGCCTCGTACCAGCGGGAGAGAACGAGGGCCTCTGGCCGAGGTCCTATCCAGCTCATTTCTCCGCGCAGGATATTGATCATCTGAGGCAGTTCGTCGATCCTAGACTTCCTCAAAAACCTACCCAATCCTGTGATGCGCGCGTCACCAGCCTTTGTAATTGCCTGTTCCTTTTCGTCAGCAACGTGAGAACTAGTTCTCATCGTTCTAAATTTGTAGACCTGATACACCTTTCCTCGATAACCCATCCGTTGCTGCCTAAACAGCGCAGGCCCTGGTGAGTCCAATCTAATTAGCGCGGCGACAAAGAGCAGCGCTGGCGCAAGGAGAACCAATATTGCTAGCGCCGCAATCCAATCGAGTGCTTGCTTGACTTTCAAATAGGCTTGATTTGGATTGATCGAGCCGAGGGTGTTCTCGGAAAGATGCTCGATCTCGACGCGGCCTGTGAGCGACTCGCTGATCTGTTTTGTGTGATAGACCGGCGTACCAGAAAGCGCACGATCGGCGATATATCGTTCCCATTCGTTTGAAAGATCGGCCCGAAGGTCTGCTACCACACCACTCGCATGTTCTATGATTTCGTTAGACGAACGAATCCAATGCCAACACACGCCCGGTATGTTTTCGAGGCGATCGACATTGCCGCCAGGGATAACAGCCAACTGGTATGGATCCAGTCGCCGGGTCGCAACGCTTAACGCAAAGTACCAAGACGTCGACTGCACAAAGCTGGCGGCCACCTGAAACCGGCTATAGTCGATGCGCAGAAAGACAATGGTCAGGAACACGAGGCCGTAAGCTAACGCGAAGGTAGGCAAAATGTATCCTGCTGCAGCTACTCCCGGGAAGGTCCCAATCCTGCGGTAGAGCAAATATCCCGTTACGTGCGCAATGATCACCGCGACAATCGTGATTTGCATGTTGGAGGAGTAGATCACTCCGGGATCAACTGAGCTGCGGATAAGTGCCGGAATCAGAACTGCAAATGCCAGACCGCCTGCAAGCTGAAATCGCATTTGCAAAAGGAGATGTCTCTGATTTGGCAAGTTGATGACGCGAACATTCATGTTCATGGTTGCTATCCGGCTATTTTGGCGTGTCTGCTGTCACGCGGCGATAACGACACCGTTGAGGTCGCCAGGTTGTTGGGGACAGAGCCGCTGACGAGCACTCGCCGATCTTTAGGTCGGCAAGTCTTTGGACAATCGTGTCGTCTGGACAGAATAAAACAGATTGTGGCGGTCGTCGGCGCCAACGGTGCCGCCTTTGGCCGACAGTGCTATGAGCGACACAAATGTTTTACTTAGGCGCGGAAATCGCCCCAGTGGTGCGCAAAGTCCAACGGCAAATGCACCAGGTCACGGCTACCGCACTCCCGGGTGAAACCGGAATTTTTCATAACGTAAGAAAGTAGGCGCGCAATCACGCAATAACGCGCCTAGATCACGCTATTGCGACAAGACTGCTAGATTCGAGTTGTACAGGAATTTCGCCGTTCATGATCGCAACTAACACTCTGGCCCGTCCTGTAGAATCAAGTCGGTCAAGGCGCCCTATCAGCTCGGCGAAAGGGCCTGATAGAATTCGAACCGAGGATCCCAGCTTGAGACTACCACTGAAATCAAGCAGACCGTCCTTACCAGTCAATGCGATGAACCGCTCGACCAAACCGGAAGGAACTGGCGAGGGTCTATCCCCCCGCATGATCAATGAGCGAACACCGATAGTTCCGTTCACTGCGCGCCAGCGTTGCTGTGTAACGTCCAAAGCAACAAACATATACCCTGGGAAATACGCTGCTGTCCGTGTGTAAGTCCGCCGGGCATGATGAACGGTTTTTACCGCGCGCGGCACGAACGACGTAAATCCCTGCCTTTGAAGATGTTGTTCTGCTATAGTTTCTCTGCCAGCAAACACGCCGGCTGCATACCAACGCACACCGACGGGTGCGGCTTTGGAGTCCTGCGACGCTCCGTCTCTTGTGACGTGGAATCCCGTATTAGTCATAGCAGCACTTTCGGGTTACCTTGCGCACCGAGCAAGCGATTCATATTGCGTTCAGATCACTTTGATGGAAATATTTTTCCACAGTGTTTCGCTTGCCGTAAGGTGTACGATACTTATTGGCGCCACTGTGTGAATCACGTCTCACTAATATAACTCATCACTGTCCGGGTGGACTTCCACACAGCACATACGTTACTCACGGCAGAGGCCGTGCGTTTGCAGTTTGCTTTTTGATTTCATGAGTATGTAAGGTTGTGGGGCCTGCCGGCGCATTGTGTTCAGGTTGCGGACCCATATGATGCTTGTCTGAGAAAAGCAAGCGGGGAGTTGGACTGTCGCGATCGGTACAATCGATTAAATATCATGCTTATTAGGCCAGACGGGAGGCGGATTGGGGCTGAATTTCATTCGGTTCGGACGCTGTTGGCTTTTTCACAAACCCTTGGCTCTGCATGTTTTATCGCCGCAGTTGTTTGAGCTTTTTTTCCGTCCGTGGCCAAATGACGCGGTCTGGTTTTGGTGTTCTTCGGTTGGACCAGACCGACGGAGCGACGCGCCAAGGCTATACAGCATTGCTACGTGGCTGGAGGGCAACACTTGTGGGCCCGTCTTTGCGCAATTGGTAACGAGTGCGTCCTCGTCACGCGGCTGTCAAGATGGCGACTTAGTGAGTTAGCTCTCTGCGGGTGTGGCATCTGGTTTCAGCTACGATCTATCGGTATTACTGTTGCGGTTTACGGTTGTGTCGAACATCGCATCTATTAGCGGCGGCAATATGCCAATTGTGCTGTGATGCGACATGTGTCTTGCTTTCGATGTTGTTGTGACGTAATTCGGCATGCTGTATTGAAGCGGGGATAACTGTCGACATGTGTGGTATCGTTGGAATTGTTGGGCAATCGCAGGTCGCGCCACTCATTGTCGATGCCCTGAAGCGGCTTGAATATCGCGGCTATGACTCGGCCGGTGTCGCCACCATCGAGAAGGGCGAGCTCGGCCGCCGCCGCGCCGAAGGCAAGCTCGTCAACCTCGAACGCCGGCTGAAGGACGAGCCGCTCGACGGCACGATCGGCATCGGCCACACGCGCTGGGCGACGCATGGCGTGCCCAACGAGACCAACG
>NZ_JBSKBP010000045.1:0-37649 GCF_053714275.1 Mesorhizobium sp. Arg314
TGATCTTGCGCGTGCCGGGCTCGTGGCTCTCGCCGGGTTCGATCGCAAGGATCGCCGCATGTTTGCGTTGGAACGGGGGGCGAATGATTCATCGACATGGTAAGAGTGGGGAACTGCCGCTCGGATTGCGAGAGGCGCCACCCGCGATTACGCTAAGTGCTGTAGCTGACGGCTTGGCGCGCCGCGCTCTCCCGAGGGCTGGGATGATCAGCGTGCCACGGCGGGCAGGCTGATGAGGGGATCATCGCTCATCCGGGTGATGGTTCGAGAGACACCCGCCCGGCGGTTGAACTCGGCCGCACGCCGCGTCTCGGGCCACTCTCGCGATGGCTGCGCTCGATTTGCTCGATCAACGCTGCCGGCGCTGCCGGATCACCTGGACGCACAAAAGTTATGCTCACCGCCCTGTCGCCGACGGATATGCGGGTCGATGCAGCTCTGGACGACGTGGAGATAACCAATTCGCCGGCCGTCACTGGAACAGCCTGTCTGGTGGAGCAACCGGGCTCCTCTTCCTGGACGAGCCCGCCAACCATCTCGACATCCACAACCAGCTCACGCTGCTCGCCCCCGTCGAGGGCGTTCGATCCGAAGGCGTTTGACGTGGATGAGGTGAGACGCGTTTGCGGGAAGCTGCAAATGATTTTGTAACTTTATAATAATGGTTCTTTAAGGAGTTGTTGGCATGCGCGTAGAAAACGATCATTGCGATGTGATCGGTGTGTCGGTCGCTCCCACGCAACTTGATAATCTGTCTTCTGCGATTCTGCAGCAGGGGGGGATGGCGCGAGTGTCGCTGCCAGGCGATGTGGTGACCTGGGCGGCAGGCGGTCACCAGACGCTCAAGCGGATGCTTTCCGACCAGCGTTTCAATGGGGACTGGCGACAGTGGCGGGCGCTGCAGGACGGCGAGATTCCCGAGGATCATCCGCTGATCGGGATGTGCAAAGTGGACAACATGGTCACGGCGCACGGCGCAGGTCACCGGCGCTTGCGCGGCCTGCTGTCCAGGAGCTTCACGCCCAGTCGTATCGCCTTGCTGGCGCCACGGATCGAACAATGCGTCGATCGACTCCTGGCCGAGATGGCGCAACGCGGCGGCAGTGCCGATCTGATGTGCGAGTTCGCCGTTCCGCTGCCCACCAACGTGATCGCCGAACTGTTCGGTTTGCCGGACGAACAGCGCGAGGAGATCGTCGCGCTCACCTACAGCCGGGCCAACACGTCCGCCACAGCCGCAGAAGTGCGACAGACGCGGCAGTGCATCCCGGAGTTCTTCCGTCGCCTGATCGCGCTCAAGCGGGGCCAGCTCGGCGACGATCTGGCTTCGGCCCTGATCGTCGCGCGCGACAACGGCGAGATCGTTTCCGACACCGAGCTCATCGACATGCTGTTCATGGTGCTCTCTGCGGGCTTCGTGACCACCACCGGCGTCATCGGCAATGGCGTGCTGGCATTGCTGACGCATCCGCAGCAACTGCACCTGGTACGCAGCGGCAAAGTCCCGTGGTCACAGGCGATCGAGGAGATCCTTCGCTGGGGCAGCGCAGTGGCCAATCTGCCGTTCCGTTATGCCACCCAGGACGTGGAGATCGACGGATGTATGGTCCGCCGCGGCGACGCCGTCCTGATGGCGTTCCATGCAGCGAACCGGGACGAAAAGGTTTTCGGTCCTGGCGCCGACAGGTTTGATGTCACCCGGCGGCACAACCCGCACCTGGCGTTCGGCGAGGGGCCGCATGCCTGCCTGGGCGCTGCGCTGGCGCGCCTGGAATTGCACTGCGCCTTCCCCGCGCTGTTCGGGCGGCTGGAGGATCTGGCGCTGACCATCGCCGCGGAGGACGTCCTCTACATGCCGTCTTACGTCATTCGCTGCCCGCAGCGCCTGCCGGTCACCTTCCGCCCTTCCACCACTTAGAGAGTGCGGCATTTACCACGGATTCGGTGATTGTCGGTTCGCCGGGGTGGCAGGTCTCGCATGAGGAGGGCGACCATGCCCGGGTATGCTCGCCCACATCGTCCTCCAGACAAGTGAGCTTCGCGAGCGTTGGATGAACTGGAATCTGGAACCTAGTCATGTCGCCGACCAGATCCGCTCAGCCTGCGGCCCAATGAAGTGTCTGCCATTAAGATCGGTATGCTCTCTACGGCGCGGGGCATTGTCGCGCTTGCGGCCGGGCTCAGCGAATATCCATCAATACAGGCAGCGCTCGATCCAGTGCTATCTTCCTCTTCGAGCAGGCCGCTCCTGGAAGCGAATGCGATAGGGCATCATGAAGCGTGATCTCATGCCGCTTCGCCATCTCGTTACGCCAAATCTCATTGAACTGGCGGTCCTTTGTCGGTTCGAAACTGGCAGCGGACGATGATGAAATCCTTCGGCAGGGAAAAAGATTGCTTGCGTCCGGGCCGTAGGCGATGTTCTTCAAAGGCCGCCACTGGACCGCGATCAACGGATATTCTGTTGAGTTCCAATTAGGACCCCATTCGCTTCGACACACCCGTCTTGCCGGAACGATGGGCGGGACAGGCTGCATGCTGGCAAGCGCCGTGGCCGGATTGGCCAATGCGAGGTCGCTCGAAGAGGGCGTGCTCGAAGGCAAGCGGTTGGTCCTCAAGAGGCTAAAGAGGAGAATTTTGCCGGATGATCTTACAAGTCACTTGAGCTCCCATCGAAGAGTTGGCTTGGGTCGAGGCGCCAGCCGATGCGAGATTTTACACCGCGCGGATTGGCGTCATAGCTCCCGCCTCAGGCGATCAGGTGTAAGGATTGCCGGGATGACGGCCAGCGGTTCCACCGCCCGGCTTTCCGATGCCGCGAGTGGCCGACAAGTCCTGCCGGCAACAAAACCGGCCCGGGCTTGAATCGTCTCCATGAGGTTTGTTTTCATACATCTCGTTGCCCCAGAACCGGGGTCGATCGTCGGGGGAGATGGAGAGATCCTCGACTTGCGGCTGCGACAGGTCTGCCTCGTCTGGCAATTCACCGGCCATGGCCGCGGCGAGCTTCGCCTGATCCAGCTCCTTTTCCCAGCGCGCCACGACGATCGTCGCGACCGCATTGCCGACGAGATTGGTCAGCGCCCGGCACTCCGACATGAAGCGGTCGACGCCGAGGATCAGCGCCATGCCGGCGACCGGCACCGAGGGCACCACCGACAGCGTCGCGGCCAGGGTGATGAAACCAGCGCCGGTGATGCCTGCGGCACCCTTGGAGCTCAACATGGCGACGAGCAAAAGCAGGATCTGATCGCCGAGAGTGAGCGGCGTGTCGGTCGCCTGGGCGATGAACAATGCCGCCAGCGTCATGTAGATATTGGTGCCGTCGAGATTGAAGGAATAGCCGGTCGGGATGACCAGGCCGACCACCGAGCGCTTGCAGCCGGCACGCTCCATCTTGACCATCAGTCCAGGCAGCGCCGCCTCTGAAGATGAGGTGCCGAGCACCAGGAGCAACTCTTCCTTGATGTATCGGATCAACGCCAGGATCGAGAAGCCGTTGTAGCGGGCGACGGCGCCGAGCACGATCAGCACGAACAGCAGCGACGTCGCATAGAACGTCCCGATCAGCATGGCGAGATTGGCGATCGAGCCGATGCCGTATTTGCCGATGGTGAAGGCCATGGCGCCGAAGGCGCCGATGGGTGCGGCCTTCATGAGGATGGCGACGAGGCGAAAGATCGGCGCAGTCAGCGCCTGCAGGAAATCGACGACCGGACGGCCGCGCTCGCCGACGAGCCCCAGCGCAATGCCAAAGAGCACCGAAAAGAACAGCACCTGCAATATGTTGCCCTGCACGAAGGCGCCGGTGATCGTGTCGGGGATGATGTTCATCAGGAAGCCGGCGATGCTGGTGTCATGCGCCTTTTCGGTAAAGGTCATCACTTTCGACGCGTCGAGCGTGGCCGGGTTGATATGCATGCCGGCGCCGGGCCGGACAACATTGGAGACGACAAGGCCGATAACCAGCGCCAGCGTCGAGAACACCAGGAAATAAATCATCGCTTTGCCGGCGACGCGACCAACTTTCTGCAGGTCGGATACGCCAGCGATGCCGGTCGCCACCGTCAGGAAGATCACCGGCGCGATGATCATCTTGACCAGCTTGATGAAGGCGTCGCCGAACGGCTTCATCGCAGCACCGGTCTCGGGATAGAAATGGCCAAGCAGGATGCCGGCGGCGATCGCCACCAAAACCTGCACATAGAGATGTCGATAGAAGGGAACCTTGCCGCGCGGCTCGGCGGCAGCGATGGCTGTCTGCATGATATCCTCCGTTGGCCCCGATCGGGAAACCCGACCTCCCGGGACCTTTGAAATTCAACAGCCTCACGGCTGCTGAATCGGAGCGCGCAACTGGCATGCCAGAAGCCAGCTTTTATGGTAAGTCTTTGATATTACCTTATAGTCTTCAATCCATATTTATCGCCGCCGGACCAAATGTGCGGCCGTCCGCATAAATCGGATGGTCCGTTGTGCGAAATCATGCACAAAATGGGCGATGCTGCAGCCACCCGCCGCCGACCTTTCTTCAAAGCCCGCGCAATTCGGCAGGCGTGCGGGCCGCGCCTGGTTTGGGTTCGCCGCAGTAGGGCTCGCGATCATTGCGTGCGCTCTATGGCTCCGGCACCTTTACGCTCGCGGCATCGAGCTTAAGCGGCTGGCGGCGCAGGGGCACAGATGCCAACCTGAAAGTAGCGTTGATGGCGTGGCTCAGCGTATTGGACAAGGGGTCCGGCATTCCGCCGGCGATCCTGAGGTCGCTGTTCACGCCGTTCAACACATCGAAGGAATCCGGTCTGGGCCCGGGGTGTGGTGGTCTCGAAGAACATCGTCGCCGACTATGGCGGCCGCATCGAGGTAGCAAGTGGCAACAGCGCCACATGCTTCACCATCCACCTTTTGAAGGCAGCGTAGTCAAGCATGACGCACCATATGGCACCACCGGTCATCCTGATCGATGACGACCGCGACCTCCTACGTAAGCTGATGATCGGGGGTTGCTTCGGAGTGGCCGAAGCCGAGCCCCAAGCTTCCAGGTCCTCCAACAACGAAGGCGATAATCGAACAAATTTGCCGATCATGACACTAGATCATCGCCATGCCGCCATTGACGTGGATGGTCTGGCCAGTGACGTAGGCGGCTTCGTCGGAGGCGAGATAGGCGACCGCGGACGTAACCTCGGCGCTGGTGCCCATGCGGCGGGTCGGGATCGCCGCCATGATCGTTTCCTTCTGGTTGTCGTTGAGCTGGTCGGTCATGGCCGATTCGATGAAGCCCGGGGCGACGCAGTTGACGGTGATGTTGCGGGTGGCGATCTCCTGCGCCAGCGACTTGGAAAAGCCGATCATGCCGGCCTTGGAGGCGCAGTAGTTGGTCTGGCCGGGATTGCCGGTGACGCCGACCACCGAGGTGATGTTGATGATGCGGCCATGCCGGCGGCGCATCATCGGATGGGTGAGCTCGCGGGTCAGCCGGAACACGGCGGTGAGGTTCACCTCGATCACCGAGTCCCAGTCGGCGTCCGACATGCGCACGAACAAGCCGTCCTTGGTGATGCCGGCATTGTTGACGAGGATATCGACGCCCTCCAGATCGGCTTCAGCCTTCTGTCCCAGCGCCTTGACCGCGTCGCGGTTGGTCAGGTCCGCCGGGAAAAGCCTCACGCGCTCGCCAAACTCGCCGGCCAGCGCCTCGAGCTTCTCGACGCGGGTGCCGTGCAGACCGACGATGGCGCCCTGGCTGTGCAGCACCCTTGCGATCGCCTCGCCGATGCCTCCCGATGCGCCGGTGACGAGCGCCGTGCGGCCGGTCAATTCGAACATTTTCATCTCCCGATTTCAGCGAGCACCTTCGTCAAATCGCCAGCCTGTCAGTCCAACGCCGTCAACGCCGCCTCGACCTCCGCCGCCGTACCGATGGCACCTGTAGCGATGTCGCGATTGATGCGACCAGCGAGGCCCGACAGCACCTTGCCGGCACCGACTTCATAGAGGGTCGCGACACCGTTAGCGCCAAACCATTCCACCGTCTCGCGCCAGCGCACCCGGGCGAATGGAAGGGGGCGGAAACCAGCGGCATCCGCGCCCTTTTCGGCGCAGAGCTTCGCCGCCAGTTCGACCCGCCGCCCTGGCGCCGGAAATGACCAGCGCATACCCGTTCTTGATGCGATAGGCCGGCCACCTCGACCATCTGCTCATAGGCGACGGGCCGGTCGGGCGGCGGTCTCCATGGCCGTTGTCGGCGACCCGACCGGGATGCTGCGGCGATGGCTGAGCTCCGGCGGCAGGGCGCTCCGGCTGCCGGACTTCAGTAGCGGCCGCGATGCCGTCGGGGCGGGTTGCGAGGGAGACGAGGAACCCTTCGTGCGGCAGATGCCGGAGATGAGCGGGTATTTGGAATTGCGCTCATGCAGGATCTGTCTCTTCATCGCGGCTTCGCATTCGCCGATGGTCGACCATTTGGCCGCCGTCTCGCCGATATATTCACACAGCTTGGCGTCGCAGTCGCAACCGAGAATGGTCATGGCGATAACGGCGGTCTTGATCACGGTCTTGTCCCTTCCAAATACCTCCCGGCAGCCATTCAGGCACCGGTCCGGCGAGGTGAGCGCGGCTGTCAAAACATCGCGTGGAGACTGTCAACTCCAAATCTCCAAGGTGGCTTTATGACCTGTTTGAACAAGGTCGGCGTCTGTCAAGGGCAATGCTGAAGGTTGGGCTCATCCTTGCCGGCCTCTGCGAGCTTCGGCCCGACGACCAAGATGGCCGGCTCGGCCGACAGCAGCTTTCTCGCCGCCGCCTTGACCTGGTCGAGCGTCACCGCGTTGATGTAGTCGGCGCGGCGCTCCATGTAGTCGACGCCGAGATCGTCGAGCTGCAAATTGACCAGCGTCGCGACGATGGCGCTCGGAGAGTTCAGATTGTTGATGGCATAGCCGCCAATCATAGACTTTTTGGTCGCCGCCAGTTCGGCCTCGGTCGGGCCCTCCTCGGCCAAGCGCTTGACGACATCGCGTACGATGCCAAGGGTCTCGGCCGCACGGTCCGAGCGCGTTCCGGTGGCGACGATCAGCGTGTCGGTATGATCCTGATGGACCAGCGAGGAGTTGACGCCATAGGCCAGCCCGCGCTTTTCGCGCACCTCCTGGAACAGGCGCGAGGTGGGCCTGCCGCCGAGGATCTCGTTCATCAGCGCGGCCGGGAAGAAATCCGCCGCCTTGCTCTTCACTCCGGGCCAGGCGAGCTGGAGCTTGGTTTGCGGCAAGTCGTAGTTGACCTCGATACGCTGTGCCAGCTTCGGCTGGACGTCGGCGACGGGCGCGAGTATCTGGTTCTGCGGCAGGTCGCCGAACACGAAGTCCAGATTCTTCTTCAACGTCTCTGGGTCGATGGCGCCAACCACGGCGACCTTCAGGCCGTCGCGCGCGAAGATCCCCTTGTGCAAGGCTTGGAGATCTGCCTGCGTGATGGCGGCGATGCTTTGCCTGGTTCCCTGGTCGGAGCGCGAATAGGGATGGTCGCCATAGATGGCGTGCGCCCACCGGTTCTGCGCCACCGTTTTGGGGTCGTTCTCCCCGCCAATGATGCCGGACAGGACCTGGGCACGGACGCGGTCAATGGATGCCTGGTCGAAACGCGGCTCGTTGACCGCCAGCCGTAACAGGTCGAATGCTTCGTCGCGCTGCTCGGCCAGCATGCGCATGGAGCCATAAATGCGGTCGCGGCTCTCGTCGAAGCTTATCTCGGCACCGGCATCGTCGACCCTGATCTGGAAGGCTTCCGAATCGAAAGGGCCGGCACCCTCGTCGAGCAGGCCGATCATCAAATTGGCCAGTCCTTCCTTTCCCGGCGGGTCCTGCGTCGAGCCGCCGCCGAAGCCGAAGCGGACAGAGACGGTCGGCGCGGAATAGTCCTCGACCAGCCAGGCAGTGACGCCCTTCGACGAGGTGACGGGCTGGATCTCCATGGCGCCGGCGGCTAGCGCCGGCATGACCAGGAACACCATCGAGAGGAAGAGCGGGGCAAGCGCGGCGAGTAATTTTCCTGCTCCCCTTTGGAGAGAGCGGCGATGCTGGGTCGTCATGATCAATTCCCCGTCTGTTGCTGTGGCAAGAGATAGCCGGTCGTCGAGCGGGCCAGCTCCAGATAGTGAGCGGCAACGGCCTTGACCTCGTCCGTCGTGACCTTACGGATGCGGTCCGGCCATTGCTGCACATCCTCGACATTGCCGCCGGTAACCAGTGTCAAACCATAGATGTTGGCCAAGGCGTACTGGTTGTCGCGGGCAAAGGTCTCCGACCTGATATAGCGGTCCTTGGCCTTTTCGAGCTCATCCCAAGTGACGCCGTCGCTCGCGATGCGCGCCACCTCGGCATCGACCGCGGCTTCGACGTGGTCGAGTTTTGCGTCAGCACGTGGCGCGACATAAACGGTAAAATTTGTATCGTCGAGCATGGTACCCTCGAAATTGGCGCTGACGCTGGAGGCTATGCCCCGCTTGACCACCAGCTCCTGGTAAAGCCGGCTGCGGTTGCCGTCGCCGAGGATCTCGGCCAGCAGGTCCAGCGCTTCGGCCTCGCCCAGCTTGGCGGTGTGGTAGGAGGGCACCACCCATTGCGTCGAGACACTCGGCACGCTGACGCGAGCGTCGGACAGCGTCACCGTACGCCTTGTGTTCTGCTCGGGCTCGACCGGGCGGATGCGCGGCGGTAGGTCCGGGCCGCGCGCCACCTTGCCATACGTCTTCTCTGCCAGCGCCTTCACCGTTTCCGGCTCGACATCGCCGGCGACGATCAGCACCGCGTTGTTGGGCCGGTAGTATTTGTCGTAAAAGGCGGCAGCGTCGGTGCGGTTCAGTTGCTCCATCTCGTGCATCCAGCCGATGACCGGAATACGATAGGGCTGGTTCTGCCAGAGAGCGGCATCGACTTCCTCGCCCAGGATGGCCACCGGATTGTTTTCGATGCGCAAGCGGCGCTCCTCCAGGATGACGTCGCGCTCGGTCTTGATGACATCGTCGGTCAAGATGAGGTTGCGCATGCGATCGGCCTCGAAGCCCATCATCTGTTCGAGCGCCGAGGGCGGCACCGTCTCGTGGAAGGCGGTGTAGTCGTAGGAGGTGAAGGCGTTGTTGGAGCCGCCGATCTCGGACACGGCACGGTCGAACTCGCCCGCGGCATGGTTGGTCGTGGCCTTGAACATCAGATGTTCGAAGAAATGCGCTATGCCGGATTTGCCCGGCGGCCCGTCGGCGCTGCCGGTCTTGTACCACACCATGTGGGTGACGATCGGCGCGCGATGGTCGGGGATGACGACCACTTCCATGCCGTTGTCGAGCAGGAAATCTGTGACTTTGCCGCCGTCGGCGGCGAGAGCGGAGCCGGCGAGGGTCAGCCCGGCTGTGATGAGCAAAGCGCGCAGAGCGTCAACTCCAAATGTCATCGGTGGCTTTTTGAGCTGTTCGAACGAGGTCAGCGTCCCTGCGAAATATCGACATCGCAGAGCGTTGCCGCCAAAGCCAAGGTTTCGTTGAGGCGCGCATGCAGACTTCGACATGTTGGCCATCTTCCTTTCTCACATTGATCGCTATGAAATAAACGAGCTGAGTACGGCAGCGCCTGTCGCGTCCCAGTGAAGTAGACTCAAAAATCGTGCCAAACTGGCGGGACGGTTTTTGCTGTCTATTAAAACAGGCCCGGCCGAACACATGTGTCGCGGACTCCACGAACCAGACATGAGGTGTGGGCTGCGAAGGTGTTTCTCACGATGGAGGGACAGGATCTTTCTTCGAGAAAATCGAGATGCGCGCGCATCATTGAAGAGTTTGAAGTCGAGCCGGGATATGATGTTGCGAAGCGTGGGGTAGCTGACCGCTTTGATTGCCTTGCCCTGCGGCATGGGCGGGCTCGTCAGCGTGCCTCGGCTGGCAAGCTGATGGGGGACAGTTGGCGCTGTGCGGAGTTGGCGCGATGCTCCCTGGGGAGAGTCATGTAGGAGCACATCCAGCTCGGCCTCTTGCAAATCACAGCGAGCGTCCGGAGCTTGGACGGATATTAACGAAGACCGCGCCCCACTGGCGCTCTGGTGGCCTCCGATGTCTTTTGCACAAAGGCGGTGGTGATCAAGGCGGTGACGACGCGGGGTGGCCGGCATGGCCAGCACGTTCCTATGAACTTCCAAAGGGTCGCTGCCATGTGGCACTCGGGACCATGGTAAGGGGGTCTTCAGCCTCTCTGGCACGTCCGAGGCGGCCAGCTTGACGCCGCAAGCCGCGCCGGGTCGGTCCAGATCGGCTCGGCCGTGGAGGCTCCTCATGCTCAGGACCTCGCCCCGACCTTCCGTGTTGATGCTGACGGCTTCCGACGCATCCAATCGAGGCGCACCTGCAGATAGGTGGCGCGATCCCCAGATAGGGCGTGTCGCCTTCAATCGGCCGTTCGAGAAAGGCCTTCGCAAAAGCGATGCCAAAGGCGCGTTCGCGAACGGCTTTGCTATCACCCTCAAAGCCCGAGCCCTCGTTTCCTGCCGAGGGACCAATCCACATCACCCCGGGCCCGCACGACGCCCGCGAGGTGACTGCCGAGGTGCTTCTCGATTGCAGGTGACCAAGGCACAAGCTTGAAGCCGAGCCCGTCATCGATCATCGCGAAGCGACCGGAGGCAAGAGAGAAGCGCCGCCGGTAGGTACCCGCAAGGTGGTCACCGTCAGTAGCCTTCGTGAATCGCAGACCTGTCTCGGCGGCGAGCTGCTCACCGAGTGCATCCACCTCCCGACCACGGAGTGCTGCAATAAAGCCGCGCGGGAGTATGACACGTTCAGCCTCACGCCGCGCCAAGCCTTGCTCGACAAGGTGCTGGGTGCGGTGCTCCAGCGCCTGCTTCACCTGCCGTGCAAATCCGCCCTCGCCTAAATTGGTTGGCGGGCGCGCCACCAGTTGCCGGTCGAGCCAAGTCGCGCCGTTTGCACGGACCTGTTCTTCGATCGAGAAATCAGAACGCACAGCAAGCGCGATGCGGCTCCGGCCTTTCGCATCGTCATAGCGCCTAAGCTCGACGATGGAGCCCGGCGCCGAATCTCCGGTGGCGTCAAGATTGTGAAAGCGGATGTGATGCGTGCGGCCATCGATGCCGTCGACGATTGCGTACGCAGACGCGCGAAACTCGTCATCGAGTCCTCGTTCGATGAGCCTACCGATGATAGGCACGTCGCTCGCCTCGCCCTCAAAAACTTGTTCGGCGGCGCCTCTGTCGAGCCCATATTCGGTAAGCGTGCGATGCATGCGCTTGATGATGTCGCCTCGCTCGCCAAGCGCTCGCAAGGTAGCTTCGGCTTCGGCGACCATGGTCCATTGGCCCGCACCGATCGGGTGCGCGAGGCCGAGGCTTTCCAACTTACGCAAGCGACCGACCTTCACCGCGAGATACTCATCAGGTTTCGGCTCCCCGAGAGGCGCGACGTCGATCATGCCATACCTGTCGACTTCACGAACGAGCTGGCGGTCGAGTTCCGTCCAGCGTTCGGCCTCAATTTGTTGATGGAAACTGCGACGAATTTCATGATTGGTCCTCGGGCCAAGCTCCTGAGTGATCAGGTTCTGCGCGCGACTGCGCATCCCATTTTTGATGTAGTCGCGAGAGATGACGAGATCCTGACCATCCCCGGCTCTGCCGCGCAGGATGATGTGAATGTGCGGATTGTCGGTATTCCAATGATCGACTGCCAGCCAATCAAGCTTTGTCCCGAGATCCTTTTCGGCCTGGCTCATCAAATCGCGGGCGAACCCTCTCAGATCAGCCATGTCGATAGCGTCCTCAGGAGAAACAATGAAACGGAAATGATGTCGGTCGCCCTCGCACCGTCCGGCAAACTCCTTGACGTCGGTATTGTCGGGTTCTGGACCGAACATACGCGCCCCCTTACCGTCACGCGTCACACCTTCGCGACGCAGATAGTTGAGGTGTCGGGCAAGCCGACCATTCTGTCGCTTGTGAGGGACCACGAGCGCCTTGACTGTGCAGGATCGGGAGTGATTGCCGATGAAACGATTGGCGCGGATGCTCGCCACCCGGCCGCGCCCAAAATGCGAGTTGCGTCCCGGCGTGATCCTGCCGTCGCGCGAAATGCGGCCGCCGGCTTTCTGCGCAGCAGCGAGCGCCTGGGCGATGAACGGCCTTGCCCGCTGGCTCTGGCGTGAGCGGATACGGCCAGGCCGGACCCGAAAATCCTCGTCGCTGCTCACCGGCAATTGGCCCGCGAGGTGCGATCTCGATTGAAATGATTGCAGAAAGTCACATTGCGCAAGGTGCGGCCTTTGCCCGCGATGTGCAAAACAGGCGAGAAAGCCCAATCAACACAACCAACCGACCGAGCCGCACATCGCGGCCTTTTATCTTGCCATCTTAATCGGTTGTGCTTCCGGTGACCTTTTCGACATCGTCGTTCCTCTCTTTTGGTGCGATAATATACGAGTTTATTCTCTATGCTACGATGCCGCGTTCTGGCGTCGAATTCCGATGCGCCGTGCAATCTTCCGCGCTCTGCGACGGGGTTAATCGGCTGCACGAAAGCAGCGCTCGAACCGTCGTGGCGCACTTTTCCATCGGACTGACGGAGCATCGTCACAGGCAATCGAGCGCGGTCCGGCCGTCTGTCGATTGGCGCGGCCGCAGGCAATGTATGGCCCGCCCCGTCTGCAAGCGGAATGTTTTGAGAGGAACAACCGGTCTGCACCAATGTATCCGGCCTCGGCGCTTTAGGCGCCCTGCCAAGATGGAGATCCGCGCGCCCGGCTCCTAACAAGATACCCGGCCTCGAAAGGGCCGCTGCCTGCCGAAAGGTTTGCCGAACGCCGATCAACCGTTGGGCCATCTCTGTGTACATCCTCCCGCAGACTTCGTGCGGCCGAGCAGATGACGGGACGCATCGGCTCGACCAAACTCGTTACCCCTTGGAGGCCATCACCGCTTCGTATGGGCGCTGGTTTGACATCACGGCCCAGGCGATCCGGGCCAGCTTGTTGGCAAGTGCAACGGCCACCACATTGCGCTTGGCGCGCTGTAGCAGCGCTTGCAGCCAGGTGCCGAGCTGAGTGTCCATTCGCGCCAGATATGGCAGTACCGCTCGCGCGCCATGGATCAGCAGCACGCGCATGTAGGTGCTCCCGCGCTTGCTGATGCCCGTCAGCCGTGGCTTGCCGCCGGTCGTGATCTGACGTGGAACAAGCCCCAGCCAAGCAGCGAAGTCACGTCCCTTGGCAAACGCCGACACGTCGCCAACCGCCGCCGCCAGTGCTGTTGCATTGAGCGCACCGATGCCCGGGACGCTGCGCAACAAGCGGGCACGTTGATCGCTCTTCGCGAGCGCTTCGAACTCCTGATCGAGTTGCTTGATCCGATAATCGAGCGAGTGCAGTTCATCGACCATGTCATGAACGAGTTGCTGCGTCCTGGCGGTTAGGATCGTGTTGTTCGGCGGGTTCTCGCGCAGCCACAGGTTCAGCTTTGGGCGCCCCTTGGGAATGACGATGCCGCGATCGAACAGCACACCGCGCAGTTGATTGATCAGGGCCGTCCGGGTGCCGACCAGTCGCTCGCGCGCACGGTGCAAAGTCTGCACATCGAGTTGCTCTTCCGACTTGACCGGTACGAAGCGCATTGTCGGTCGTGTCGCCGCTTCGACGATTGCCTCCGCATCGCGATCATCGTTCTTGTGTGACTTCACGTACGGTTTCACATACTCAGGCGGCATCAGCCGAACGTCGTGTCCGCCGATGACGAACTGACGAGCGAGGTGATGAGCGCCGCAGCACGCCTCCATGCCAATGATGCAGCGCGGCTGCTTTTCGACGAATGCGGCAAGGGAGGGGCGGCGCATCCGGCGACGCAGAACAACCGCTCCTTCGCGGTCGAGGCCGACCAGGCTGCAGAGCGTCTTTCCAAGATCGATTCCGAGTACGACGATGTTCATTTCCTTCCTCCTTCTGACACGGACTGACAGTCTGTTCCGAACCGGAGGGGCGGGCCATCCCATAAGATAACGTGCGTTCCGCCGTTCCTGGTCTGCATCGGTCCTCATCCGCCGGGACGGATCCCTTGTGTCAGATGGCGCCCGTCACCATACGGTCGCCATGCGTTTCAACTTCCGTCGCGCCGCCTCATCGATGCGCTCCGAGCAGGCGCCGATCCTTGAGATCAGCGCGCTGGGCAGCATCGTTTCGGCTCGCCGCCGGATCGCCGACGTAGAACGTGCCGTCGTTCCACATCGCATGCATGATCACCGCCAACTTGCGCGCCACCGCGACACAGGCCTTTCGGTGGCAGGAGCGTTTGGCAATCTCCCGGCCCCAGCTCTTGACCTTGTCCCTGCCCTTGAAGCGCGTCATCAAACCCGACGCCGCCTCGTAGAGTGCGCGCCGCACGTCGGCGTCGCCGGCCTTCGAGATCCGTCCTGAACGTCGATCGAGGTGCCCGACTGCCAGCGTCGCGACGTCAGCCCGAAGTAGGCCGCGACGTCGCGCGAGCGGCGGAAGCGCGACGGATCGTCGATCGCCGTCATGAACGAAAGCGCCGTCACCGGGCCGACGCCGGGGATTGCCATAAAGCGCCGGCACGGCTTGCTGCGTGCCACCATTTTGACGACAAGATCGTGCAGCCTGCAGTACTGCCTCCAAAGCGCGGCGCGCGCCGACAGCATAGCGTCCATCAGCTCAGACGACAGCGGATCGTCCACCACGGCCTGGCGCACCGCCTGCTCAAAGGCCCCGCGGCCGACCTTGCCCAAGCGGATGCCGAACGACTTCAGCGAATGGCGGATAGCGTTTTCCAAGTCGAGGAACTTGGCCTTCAGATTGCGCCGGTGCGTCAGCAGAAGCTGCGTCCGGTAGCAGCTTTCCGACTTGATATAGGCCTGTCGGAACCAGCCGGTGCGCATGATGTGAGCGATGCCGAGCGCATCGGCCTTGTCGGTCTTGTTGCGCTGCGCCGACAGCGCCGCGCGCACACGCAACGTTTCCAGGCAAATGGCCGGCAGGCCGAGTTTCTTGAGTTCGGGATGCAGCCAGGGCGACAGCGACCCCGCCTCGTGGCCGATGCGGCGCAGGCGCGGCAGAAACGGCTTCAACACCGCAAACAGCGCATCGGGATCCGTCACCGCCGTCGTTTCAAGATGCACCGCGCCATGATCGTCGACGACACACACCGCCGTCTCCTCCATCGCCACGTCCAGTCCACAAAAGAATTCCATGGTTCGCCTCCTGCGTTGCTTCACAGGCGAAGATTTTGCCGCCGAGTCGCCGACGGCCGCCAGTCGAGCTGCGGCCGGCGCACAGCTTTGCTGCCCGGCCAAGCGCCCGCCCCGATTACGGGCGGCAATCCCTCCCCGACTTCCTCTGTGAACTGCCCTCCCGCCGCCAATCCCGCGACACAGCAGGCCAAAGTGCGATTTGCGACAAATCCGGCGACCATCGCGATGCACCGAGAGGTCGGGGAATAAAGAGGCTGTTTGCAGCCGACTTCAATGCCGGACGAGCTTCTTCAGACTCAGTGCCCGGCGCGGTTCAAGCGCCGTCAGATCGTTCACCACAGCGTGGATCTGCGGCGGCATGTCAGCTGAACGGATCTGCGTGAACACGGTTTGGCCGACAGGATCGGTGCCTCCGTTGCCCCGCGACACTGTGTCATTCATCGCGGCCGCGTCGCGCTCAAAGAGCGGCGAACGATCTGCGCTCGACCTGCTTCCCAATCCTCGCGAGCGGAGGGGGATCTCAATAGCTCCCTTGATCAGCGGCATGAGCTTCGCAACATAGTCGATCGTCTCACGAGGCAGCGGACGACCGATCGAAAGATGCTCCTGATAGCGTTCTGGTCCGGCATTGTAGGCGGCGAGAAAACCCTTCGGACCGAAGCGATTGAGCATCTCGCAGAGATAGGCAGTGCCGGCGATGATGTTGTCGCGAGGGTCGAATGGATCGTTGCCGAGGCCATACTTGATGCGCAGTTCTTCCCAGGTGGCGGGCATGATCTGCATTAAGCCCATGGCGCCCTTGGGCGAGACGGCATGGACATCACTGAGGCTCTCGACATACATCACAGAGCGTATCAACCGCTCGGACAGGTCAAAACGTTTGGCAGCCTCGCAGACGTAACTGGACCAGTCACCCCTCTCTGCCATCGCTGTTCCGGCGCAAGGTTTTGGCGCTGGTCGCTGTGATGCTCCCCCCGCGTCGGCCGCAGAACCAAGCAAGAGCAACGCACATACCGAGAGCAGTGTCATGCAGGTGCGATTGGTGGCGCGCGCACCGCTGTCCCGACACGCCGAGAGCCTGCCGCCGTGCTCGCTTCCGTCAAGGGCAAGGCTCCGCCGACAGGACCTGCTTCCCATGCGCAGCAGCGCAAACAACGGCTCAATCGATGGGCAAGCGTCTGGTCGCCCTTGACCTCTGCTGCGCGCGACAGCCGCCGGACCGGCGATCGGGTCGAAGGGTTTGACCGGTATTCGATCGATCAAAGGGTTTGGCAGGGTAAGATCGGTGATGCGCGATCGAAGCATCGAACTCAGGCTCGCTCTTCGCGCTTCGAGGGCCGGCTCCAGTGCAGATTCCAGACGTCCTTTTCGGTGGGTACCTGGAAGAGATTGGCGCGAATCGGCTGTGTGAACGACGGATCGTCGATGAGCACCGAGAGATAGGCGCCAGCCTTCTCGCCGGTGCGATCCCACGCCGCACCGATCTCGACGCCGTCGCAATAGATACGATGTTCCGGCGCATTCTCCACGTCCGATTTCTCGACAGGCAGGATGGCGAGCTTGGCGTCGATCGTGAGCGTGCAGATGTTGCCGAAGAAGCCGTCATCATTGCGGGTGAAGGTACCGATCTGGGTCATGCGGTAGTCCTTTCGTTGGTGGGAGGAATTGAGCCATCGCGGCTCTCGAGAAGACGTTCACCAGATAAATGCGGCGCCGGAGGTGTGTTGACGTTTGTCCAGACGGGAACAGCCCTGCCGACGACAGCGGTTGTGGGAAGCGGGCCGAAGTAGCGGCCGTCAAAACTGTCCGCGATGCCCCGGTTCATGAGGAATACTTCGCGAGCGCCAATGACGCGGCAGCCCTGCCAAGTGGGCAAGGGCCTGCCGCGGCTGTCGCGCTCGCGCGCAAATCCGTAGGTCACACGGCCTACGATGATGGCTCGGCCGCGGCGACAGACAGCATCCCCGCCAAGCGCCAGGACGCGCTTCAGCAGCGGCACGCCACGGGGCAGATATCGGCGCTCGGCGAGGAAGCCGGCGAGTGGCTCAGGTGGCTCGATGACGGCAAGATCGCCGACATTAAGCGCGCGGCCGAGCTCAACACGATAGAGTCCGATTGGAACACTCGCCGATGCGTTCCAGATCAACCAAGGGGCGTGTTTGCTCCAGGCAGGAGCGACGACAAGCCCCGCGCTGGCGAGCATAGCCGAGACGATCATTGGACGCGCATTCATGGCTCAATCCGCCGACGCAGCAGCCACGCTTCGTGACGCTGCCGTGTGTAAGGCCGAGGGTTTTCGCGCGCGGCATGCCGGCTATGAACATGGCGCCAGTATTCCGGTGAGACATCTGTCGCATCAACGCCGGTCGCCTCGACGGCGTCGATGACCTGCAGCACCCTCTCCACCTTCGGCCAGCCGATAGCGGTGAGCAGGATGTCAGCGCCTGGTCGTACATAGGCGACAGTCGAACACCGTTTACCGGGACCGACGGCACGCAGGATGTCGAGGCGTGAGGCAACGGTACCGAAGTCGTTCGCCGTCCAGCGGACGAATGAGAAAACACTGCCCGGCGTGAAGGCCACGATCCGTCGACTTCTGTCGATGATCCTGTTCTCGACGGTCTTGCCGAACCGGATGTAGTTTTCGATCCGCTTCTTCAACCAAAGCAATTCGACATGGGTGAGGTCGCTCACGCCGCCCTCCCCTTGCCGTGCCAAGCGGACGCAACAGCGACCGAGGTCGTCGGTCGATCGTCCGTCACGCGAGGATTTGAGCTGATTTCGACCCTCTTGAACGCGCGCCAGCTGTCGGACGTTGGCGGTTCTTCACAGCTTCCCGGACGCAAGCCGGCCGTTAGAAAGAATCCGTAGGATTCTGTGTTAGGCAAGTTAGTGGCCCAAATTCGGCTTTCGGTTCCATAGCTTGAGCATCGGTCGGGTTCCCGAAATGACGAGAATCGGGTTCCTGAAATCCCGTGTCCCTGGGTTCCCGAAATGACGAGCTGATTCACAGGTTTTCCTCCGCAGTCCGCGCCTTGCGAAAGCGCGTGAATGAATCCGGGTGGGAGGCCTTGAAGGTCAACAGCGGCTCGCCGGCCTGGGTCACGCCGAGTTCGAGCCGGTAGCCTGGGAGTGATTGCCGGCGAACGATGCCGCGCACCTCGAAGGCGAAGCGCTTGTAGGCTGACAGGCTGCCGGATTTGACATGGAGATGACGAAGGTCGAACGACCAGCCATGTGCCTGTCGGCCACCATGTTTTCGCACGAGCCGATAGAGCCAGCGCTCTATGCCGCCCGTCAGGTCGAAGTAAGTACGGTCGATGGTGAGCACGAAGGCGTCGACCAGGATGCCGGCGTAGAACCAGTCCGGCAGGACTAACTCGATGCCGAGCGGCCGACCGCGTTGGTCGACGCGCTCTTTCCACTCGTTGATCCAGGAGAAGCGGTGCATGCGCCGTTCGGTCGGTTGCCGGATCGTGGTGGCGACGGTGGTCGACTGCAGCCTGTCGAACGCCGCCTTGAGCAGCAGGTACTCACGTGCGGACGTGCCGCGACCAATGAAGGTCAGGATCTCGTGCGGCGTTGCCGCCATCAGGCGCGACGTCTCGAGCCCGTTGTCACGCGCATCGACGATCTGCGAGGCTGCCCAGATCAGGATGTCCGCATCCCAGATGGTTGCCATCCCGTGGTCGATCGTCGCCTCAACACGGATCGCGATCTCGCCCATGCGAAAGTCGATCGCCGTGATGCGGCGTGACTTTGCGAGCGAAAAGAACGGCCAGGCCATCAAATCCTGCGCGTCACGCAAGGCCATCTTGCCTGGTCGCGCATGAAACAGCGCAACGGGTTCCAGGTTTGTGGGCGACGCGTGCATCTCAGTGCCTCAGCGCTGCTTGCCGGCATAGGCAGGTGCCCGCGCCGCGTGCGGCTTGGCGGGGGGAAGCTCGATGGCGTTTGTGTCGCTGGTCGATGACCGGGCGCCCTGGTCGATCCATGCATGCAGATCATCAATGTCGTAGAGAACGCGGCCGCCGATCTTCCGATATCTGGGACCGGTGCCGTAGGTCCGGTGCTTTTCCAGTGTCCGGACACAAAGGCCGACGACAGGAGCAGCCTCCTTCGTCCGAAGATATTTTTTGGGCGCGCCCGCGGGACCACTCGACATTGCTCGATCTCCATTCGGTTTTGCTGTCGCCCTGGCCTGCCGGGACGCGCGAAACGGACGATGGCGAATTGCGAAAACGGGAGGGAGGGCAAAGATCGGGACAGCGTTTTTGCTACCCCCTTTGCCGAAAACCTCAGAGGTCGGACTAGCGGCCTCGGCTTTGCGGATAGAGCAACAGATCGCGATAGCCGCCGGCGACCAGGCGATCGGCGCGGCGCAGGATGGCGCGCACCTTGTGGCGAAGATGATGATCGCGCCAGTCGCGCGGCGCGATGGGCTCGCGGGATAGGAGTGCTTCCGCGATCCGGTGGTAGGACGCCCTGGCACACCTGCCGTCATAGGCGCGCAGGTTGAGAATGTGTCTGAGCTTCGTCTGCTGCGGCAGGGAACCGTAGCCCTGGCCGGGAGGTCGGCCGTTCAGCGCCCGACAGCAACGGCGCGCCGCGTCGAGCCTTGTCTCGATATTCTCGTCGAGCGGGAGGATGATGGCGTCAATGCCAAGCGGGCTGTCAAATTTACTGGAGACAACATGATGCGCCTCGCGCGCCGGCCGCCAAATGGTGTGGACCTGATCACCCTCGGCCAATGTGCGAGCGCCATCGAGATTGGCAAGTTGGATGACCGGCCGCGAAGTATCAGCAGAAGTAGCCAGCTTTGTCGCGCGAAGAACCCGAGGCCAAGCCTGTTCGGTCCAGACGATGTGCTTGGATGACAGAGGCTCGTCGCCGGCGGCAGTGAAATCGCGCGCCCCATTGAGTGGCGAAATCTGGTGAGCCTATCAATTCTCCGGGCGCCACTACAGCCGACGCAAGCCGGTCAGCTTCGGCAACGAAGCCGTCGTTGCGGATCAGATATTCGGCAGCGAATTCCGCGGCTTGATAGTCGCGCATATGTGCATACGCCGCCGGATCGGTCCAACCGCTTCGCGACATGGCAATGGTCCTTTATTCGATGCCCGCAGTTGGTCGCGAGCTTCGGAGTCAGCATCCGAATAGAGGGTTGGCTTGGGTAGTCAGAGAGTTGGCAAACCGGTTTGCTGATTCAGCACAGCCCCGAAACGCCGGCGGTGCCGCTTAGTGCGGGGCCCCGCCAGCCAGCAGATATTTGTAGCCGCTGGTCGTCATCCATCGGGCGCGGGCAAGGTGGGTCTCCCATGCCTTGAAAGCTCGCTCCGGCTCTTTGGCAGGATCAATGTGGAGGACGATCCTCGCGACCTCGCGCCAATCGGCGTTTTCGGCTGCTGCGTCGAGAAGGCGAATGTAGGTGAGCAGCCGCTCCTCGTCGTAGCCGGTCAGAACCGATGTGCTCGGCGCAACGTCGGCGACTTCCGGATCCAGCAGCGGCTTAAGCATGGCGGTTAGCCTTCAGGTTTAGAGCTACCAACTGAGCCAACTTCAATCTGATTATCAGTTTTTCTGGTTATGTGAATTTCCATTTAATTGATCTGCCGGCTTCGTCAAGGACCGGCAAATCATGCAGAAGACGCTTCGCTCGCCTCGACACGTGCGTCTTGTCCAGTTGATCGTCGACAAACGTAAGGAAGCTGGTTTGAGCCAAGCCGATTTGGCGAAAGCGATAGATCGCTATCAATCAGTCGTCGCAGCGATTGAATCCGGAGGCAGACGAATTGACGTTGTTGAGTTCCTGGATCTCGCTGAAACGATCGGCTTCGATCCGCATGAGGTACTTGGCCAGGTCATGTCGGTTCGAAACACGAAGGCAAGGAACCCGTGACGTTGCAAATCTTGCTATCTTCGTAAACTCGACTGAAGTCGCATCGCGAGCCGGGCGGAGCCCGGCGAGCGGGGGCCATATGCGCGAACGAGCTAGCACTGCTTTGGCAGATTTTTTGTTCTGGGAGCGTCTACCAAAGATTCCGAGCGACATCTGCGCGGCCGGACATCCGGCCGCGCAGCGTCGTGCCGGTCAAGCCGCCTTTTTGAGCAACGCCTTAGCCTTCCCTTCAAGCTCAAGACGGCTGTCCTGATGGGATTTGGTACGGGCATGCGCAGTCATGCCTTGCACGAAATCGAAAATGCTTTCGGGTGGCCTACCTTCTTCGTGCAAGACCGCCTCGATGATCTTGCCGGTTTCGGCCTTGGAGAACCCGCGCTTGCGCAGGAAGGTTTCGCGGTCGTCATCGCTGCGGGCGACAATCTGCTCGCGCGCGGCCTTGATGCCGGCGATGAACGGCGCCGGCGATGAGTTGGCGAAACTGGTCAAGGCAGGAGCAGCCTCGTGGGCAAAGCGTTGCGCCGCGAATTTCGAATGCCGGATGCTGATTTCCTCGAAGCCTTCGACACCCCAAAGGTTGCGGTTCATGCATACCGCGCGAAGATAAAATGAGGCGATGCCAAGCGTCTTGCTGCCGACTTCCGAATTCCAGCAATAAAAGCCCCGGAAATACAAATCCGGCTCTCCGTTTGGCAGGCGTCCCGCCTCGATAGGATGGGTGTCGTCGACGAGAAACAGGAACACGTCGCGGTCGCTGGCGTAAAGCGTGGTGGTGTCCTTGGTGATGTCCACAAACGCATTGTGCGTCATTGTTGACCAGTCCAGCATGCCGGGCACTTTCCACATGGTGTCACCAGTGCCGTTGCCGGCGATCTTCATGACGGCTGCAACCAGCTCGTGATCCCAGATGCGGCCATAGTCAGGCCCGGTGACGGCACGAAGCTCGATACGTCCGTCCTCCGCCTCCAAGGTTTTTACAAGCTCGGCGCGATGATTGAGCATGCCGTGCTGCAGATTGATGCCTGCCAGCGGTGCGGGAAGCTGGCGCATGTAGGTTGCGGGCGCACCGACAAGGCTGCATAGCTGGCCGAAACTCCAATGAGTGGGCGCGATCATCTGATCCTGTCCAGGAACGATCAGCGAAAGCCGATCGGCATTGTCCCGGCTTGCCTCGACGCGAACCGCGCTGCTCTCAACGGTGCGGGCCGTGGCACGATCCGCACGTGTCCGCACAGCATCATAAAGCTCGCTCAGCGACAGATAGCGCTCATCGTCAGGACGCGAGAACCATTCCGACGATACGCGCCCGATGCGCTCGCCGCGCGAGATGTCGACGCGAAAGCCGTCGGAAACAGGCTTCTGCTGGTTGCTATCGGCGCTACTGATGTTCGTGGTCATGTTCATCATTGTGGTCACTCCTTTTTATGTCGATGCCGAAGGCATGTCCTGCGGCATGCCTTCCGGGGGCGCGTGAGCGCGCGGGAGTGATGGGGGCCATTGCCGGCGCGCGGAGCCGGGCTGCACGGTCGAGCGAAGTGGACGGGATTGATCGTGATGGTTGGTGATCGGTCGGCCGCTTTGCGAGCCGGCGGCCCTGCTCTGCACAGGCGGCAATGGCGGGGAAGCGAGGGGAAAGTCTCCTCGCTTCCCTGAAAACGATCGTCAGCGTCGGTCGGTTGCGATCAGATCATGACATTGGTACTTTGCCGACTTGATATTCGCTGCGAATGAGGATCGTCGGGACGATAACGAATTATTTGCTTGATGATCAGATAGACGGCTACACACATTTTTGTTGTTGCCCGAGAACCAAGAGGAAAAGAGTTGATGACCATGTCCGATGACCAGCAGAACGAGGCCGATCTCGTGTCGATCGCTGCCGATATCGTCTCCGCCTATGTTTCGAACAACCCGGTGCCGGTGGCGGAGCTGCCGAAACTGATCGGCGATATCCATGTCGCACTACAGAACGTCGGCACACCAAAGACCGAACCTGCCGTGAAACTGGAGCCAGCCGTATCGATCAGGAAGTCGGTGACGCCGGACTACCTCATCTGTCTGGAAGACGGAAAGAAGTTCAAATCGCTGAAGCGGCACCTCGCCACACATTACAATCTGAGCCCTGAGGAATACCGACAGAAGTGGAGCCTGCCTACCGACTATCCAATGGTGGCACCGAACTATGCCGCCACCCGCTCGGCGCTGGCAAAGGCAGCCGGGCTCGGCCAAAAGCCGGCGGCACCGGAAGCCAAAGTGGAGAAGCCGAAAGGGATGCCTCGCGCCGCTGCAGCGACTGTAACGACAGCGACTGCAAAGTCGCCGGTTAAGAAAACGCGCAAAGTTGCTGCCAAAGCCTAATTGGCTCTGGTCGCCTGCCGCATCGAACTGGGTAGGATCGGGCGGCAGCGGATGAGCATGGTGAAGCCCCGGCGTGACGCGCCGGGGCTTCTTTTGTTTTGAGTCGATTTCACTCAGTGGCTCGGCGGGACCAGATGAGGGAGAATTCACCCTCGGTTTCGGTCTCGATCAGGCTCACAAAGATCGGAGCGGGGAAGCTCGGATCGTCGAGCTTGACGGAGTGATAGTCCCGGCCTTCGCGCGAGGTCTTCCACCAAGCCGCCCCGAACCCTGGCGCCGGCGAAGATGCAGTAGTCGGGACCCTTTTCGTTGTCGCCCTCGGCGGGGACCAAGTCCACGCTCTTGACGTTGAGGTTGAGGGTCTTGACGGAGCCCTTGAAGCCCTTGGCGGTGCGGGAAAAAGTGCCGATGGTTGCCATTGTCGTGGTTCCTTCTGTTGATCGGGTCGCGACCATCGCGGCCTCACATAAGAGATCACTCGTCAAGCTGTGGCTCTGAGCTGCTGCGTGGCCGGCTTTTGAATGACGCCCCGCCGGATACGGAGCGTCATACCGAAGTGGTCAGTCGCCGTTGCGACGGTTCGGTCGTGACCAGATGAGGCTATAGCCCTGACCGTCCTCACCCTCGACCAGGTTGGCGTAGATCGGGGCGGTGAAGCTGGGATCGTCGAGCTTGAGCCCCAAGTACTTGCGGCCCTCATTGGACTGCTTGGACCAGGCGGCACCGATCTCGATCCGGCCGACGAAGACCCGGTGGCTGGGAGCGTTTTCGCCGATGGGGCGCGTATCGGGAACGATACGGACCTTCTTGGCCTGGAGGGAGAGGGTGACGATCTCGCCGTTGAACTCGTTGTCGCTGGACTGCTGGAAGTTGCCGATGGTAGCCATTGTCGTTCTCCTGACTGGTTGCCGAAGCCGCCCTATGCGGCCTCGATAGCGGTCGTGAGGCGACGTTCGGGCCGACTGCATCCTGTGGACCGCAGCGTCAGCGGAGGACGGCGGCAGCCGAGCTTGTTGTTCCGCGAGGAATGCGGCAAAGCCGCAGGGGAAGAAGGTCGGCGAAGCCGTTGCAGGAAGAGGCCCGAGTGGCGCCAGACCAGCCAGCAGAGAGGCCGTACCGGGCGGATTTCAGAATCAGTCTCACGAAAACGATGGACCATTGGCCCTTCAGCAATGCGTTCAGCATAAGCAGCGCAGCCACAACCACCACCACATGAACCTGAGGTCCGAGCCCATTCCTGATCCGCGCGTTTGCGACCTCACATCCAGTCGCCGCTCGAGCAGCTGCACGATTATCCCGCCTTCGGCGGCAAGGGCTCTGGAGGGCGTGACCAATCTCGATGACGGCGTTTAACCGATGCCGAAATGCGGTTGTTCACCTGGTTCCGGCGCGGGTTGATTAGGCCCGGTCCGACCTCTGATTCACCTAGTCGTCATGGCCTGATGACCACTCCCTCTATCGCTACGCCGGCGCTGACGTACTTCCGTAAAGCCACGACCAGCTCGCGGGCTGGCGCCGTGGTCATCACCTTTTTGAAGCGGCCGTCATTCTGGGCTACGCGCTCGCTGAACCATCGACTGAGCAACGAACCCGGTTGGTGTCGCAGCCAAAGCCAGCATTCCAGTAGCGTCGATCGCAATCGCGGATTTCCGGACTTCCCGATCCCCTGTTCCCGGTCGATCGATCGGCTCTGCCAGAGCGTCGGCACAAGACCGGGTGGCATAAGTCGCAAATTCCCAACAAACGCATCTGACTTTCGTCAGCTCCGCCAAGCTCGGTTCGACCGCGCCGAGCCGTACATGGACAATCAATGCGGCCATCACTCCCGATTCTCGTCAGCTGCTCGACAGGTTGGCCTTGTAGTCTCAGCAATCGAGAAATTCGCAGCCAGCTGCTGCGATCTGCGAGCCTGCATCCGACGTAGGTGGAGGATAGTTGGAACCATGGTCCCGCCTGACGTCACACCGCATAGATCAGCAGCACCAGATGGACCAAGCGGCCGTTGACCGACGCAACAAATCCGCGTGCCTCACAAGCTGGTGCAGATCCTCCCGCCGTGTTGTCTCTGCCGAGCATGCAAAGCGGCTCGATAGGCCAGCCCAGCAGCCAGACATAGAGAGCCACCATAAAAGGAAATGGAGCATGACTAAGGTCGCGATAAACCGCCGCCAGGCAATTGTTGGTCTCGGGATAGCGGGCGCTTTGAACGTCTCTGGCCGGCTCACCTATGCTGCCACGAAGATAAACCTTGGCGTCATGCGTCTTTCCAGCCATGCGCCCAGTTTCATCGCGTTCGAGCGGGGCTATTACAAGGACGAAGGGCAGGACGTGGAATTGGAGTTCTTCGAGGCCGCTCAGCCGATGGCCCTGGCGATTGCCTCGGGCGATGCCGATTATGCCGTCACCGCGATGAGCGGCGGACTCGTGAGCCTCGCCAAAAAACACGCAATCAAGGTGATCGGCGGCGCACTGACTGAGGAGAAGGGTCGCGTCGGCTCTATCATCCTGGCCTCCGAAACAGCCTACCAGGGCGGCCTAACCACGCCGAAGGACCTGAGCGGCAAGAGTTTCGGTATCACCACAGCCGGCTCCTCCTTTCACTACATGTGCCACAAGATCGCCGAAGCGAACGGCATCCCAATGTCGCAAATCACGTTGCGCCGGCTTCAGAAGGTCGGCGCAATCATCGGTGCGCTGGGCACCGGGCAGATCGACGCCTGGGCCATCCAGGGCAGCATCGCCGATAAGATGCTCGCCGAAGGCAATGCCAAGCAGATCGGCCTGGTGTCCGACTATGCGCCCAATTATCAGGTGACCACGGTGTTCACCTCAGCGAATAATGCCGCCAACGAGCGGCAGAAGACTGAAGCCTTTATTCGCGCCCACTCGAGGGCGATCGACGACTACAACGCCGCCCTCGTCGACAAGACCGCAAAACCGGAGGAAGTGGATGAGGTGGCCAAGATCATCCACAAATATGTGGATTCCGACCGTCCGTTCCAAGCCGCGAAGGAGACCTTCGTCAAAAGCGCCATGCGCATCAGGAAGGGCTGTGCGCTTGCACTCGATTCCGTGACGGATCAGCTTAACTGGTTGAAGGCGGAGAAGATGGTGAGCGAGACGATCACGCCAGAGATGCTCTTCGATATATCCTACGTCAAGACGATCTGACCCCCACGGGCCCACAAACGGAACATCGGTCGCCCCCGGCCGGCGTGAGAGAAGATATGGAACTGCTGCTTAGGAATGTTCACCACCGCTATGGCCTCGTGGAGGTTCTGAGCGACGTCTCGCTCAGGATCCCACAGGGTGAGATCGTGTGCGTGATCGGCCCGTCGGGATGCGGCAAATCTACCCTGCTGCGCTTCCTAGGCGGGTTGGAGCGTCCGACAGGCGGGACCGTGCTGCAGGTCGGTGCCCCGCCAGCCGAATCGCTCAATCCTCTTACCTATGTCTTCCAACATTTCGCCCTGCTGCCGTGGCGGACCGTGGAAGGCAATGTGAAGCTGGTACTGGAGGATCACAGGCTGCGCGCGAAGGACGTCGAGCGGATCGTCGACGATGTCCTTGCCCGCACGCGGCTCTCCGATTTCCGCGCTACTCTGCCGAAGCAACTATCGGGGGGCATGCGTCAGCGCGTTGGGATTGCCCGCGCTCTGGCGGTCAGTCCGGCGGTGATGCTCATGGACGAACCGATGTCGGCCCTCGACAGCCAGACGCGCGAGGTTCTGATGGATGATCTCGTCTCGCTCTGGACGAGCCAGCCTTTTACCGCGGTCTATGTTACGCACAATCTGGCCGAGGCTGTGCGACTGGGACATCGGATAGTCGTGCTTTCCCGTCGGCCCGGACGCATCCGCCATATCGTCAAAATCCATCAGCCACTGGCCGAGAGATGCGCCAGCGCTCCGGTTCTGGAGAAGATGCAGATGCATCTCTGGAACCTGATGAGAGACGAGGCAATGGCCGCAGATCAGGAACTGCTGCATGGTTGACATCACCCCAGTCACACAACCCGTCAACTTCCGCGGCGGCGGCTTCGCGCCCACTCGCGTCCCTTTTGTCGGTCTCCTCGTTTTCATCGTCCTGATTGGACTGGCAGAGATCGGCACGCGTACCGGCTTCATCTCGGGCCTAACGCTGCCTCGTCCCTCGGCGGTCCTCGAGACCTTCGTCCAGCTTTGTCAGACCGGATTGCTATGGCAGCACTTGCTGCCATCGCTGCGGCGTCTTGCTATTGGCGCTTCCATCGGCATTGCTTTTGGCATCGCAATCGGCGTCTTAATCGGACTGTTCAGCCTCATACGCGCCGGTCTCCTGCCACTAGTCGCGGCGCTCTTTCCCATCCCCAAGATAGCATTGCTGCCGCTCTTCGTTATCTGGTTCGGTATCGACGAGGCATCGAAATATGCGCTGATCGCTTTGGGTACCTTCACCCCTACGGTGGTCGCCACGCACGGAGCGGTTGACAATGTCGACCGCAACTTGATCCGGATGGGCCAGAGCTTCGGCCTCTCTCGGCGCTCGATTGTGCGCAAGATCGTTCTGCCCGGCGCATTGCCCGGCATCCTGTCGGGCCTGCGCGTCTCCATCTCCATCGCCATCACTCTACTGGTCGCAGCAGAGATGCTCGGTGCCGAGCATGGCGTAGGCGCCTACATCCTGGATGCAGGAGCACTCTACAATCTGGAGCGCCTGTTCGCCGGGGTCACGATGCTTTCCCTGATTGGCCTGGCCGTCAATTGGTTTATCGGCCGCATTGAGGGGCACTTGCTGGCCTGGCGCACCTAACCAGCGGCCAGCGACCGCAAGCGTCTTGGGAGGCTGCGCCCGGCCGCTCAGAGCTTCAGGAATGCGAGAACGCGACAGGGTGGGTTGGGTATGGAGACGATATATGAGCGAGGCCCGCAAAATCAGGAGCGTCCTTGTAGTCGATGATGTTCTCGCGCTTAATCTGACCATGGAAGAACACGTTCTGCGCAGCAATTGGTCGACTACTGCAGCGGGTCCGCATGCGGAAGCGTTAAAGATTTGCCAGAGGCTGAAGCCCGACGTTGTCATTGCCAGTTTCGATCTTGGCCAGGACGACCCTGGACTCGTGCGCGATCTCCGAAACCTCGGGGACGTCTCCATTTTCGTGGTTGAGAGTCCGGGCGAGAACGACAAAGCAATCTGGCTTGGATCCGGCGCCGACGAGTGTCTGCGTAAGATGCGTGAGTTCCTGGTGCGCGTTAATTCTGTCGTCAGGCGCCTGTCTGCCGACCCCATGGAAGGCCACAGAAGGTCACAATCGGGAAGATGGCTTTTCGGCGGATGGGAGCTACGCTTGAAAACGCGGCAGCTGCGTAATCCTTCAGGCGCATTGGTGCCCCTAACCCAGGGCGAGTATGCCCTCCTAGTTGCTTTCCTGGAGGCGGCAGAACGGCCGTTGTCGCGAGAATATCTGCAACGGGCCACTCGCATCCACGGCGAGATTTCAGACCGCAGCATCGATGTTCAGATCTTGCGCTTGCGTCGGAAGCTCGAAAAAGATGCGCGTGCTCCACAGTTGATAAAAACCAGACGTGGCATCGGTTACGTCTTCAGTATCCCGGCGGAGCTGTCGGATATGACAATGGAGCCAGAGATTACTCGTTTTTTATGCTGAAGGTGAGGAGGGCATGGCCCCTGGGGCGTTCATGTATCGACCCGATGGAATCCTCCCGGAATGGCCCTGTTAGTGCGTTGAAGATCGATGCCAATCCCACTTCGGATGCTCCTCCTCCCCCAAGGGGACGGCAACGCCAGGGCTTCGCAGAGCCGGACAACTCCTAACTCGAGCCCGCGGCGCGTGGCTTGGACCGGCCGGGAGCGGCTGAAGCTGAAGCGGCACACCCAAGCGGTGCGGGTCTTTCCCCGCGCCGACAGCTGCCTCCGGCCGAACGGGCTCTGGCGTTAAAGACCAAAGAGAACTGGCCGGAGGCGCCATACCGCAAATCGCGCAATGCCGTTGGGGCGAGCGGCACACGCTCAGATGCCGGGGATTGCCGATCTCAGCGGCTATTGGTCTGCCATTCAGCCTCTCCGCTGCCGATCTATTGGCATGTACTCGCCCTTTTACGACGTCGTGCCGGCAGCCGGCGCGACCGGCGCGGGGCTCAGCAAATCGGCGTCGAGGGTGCGACATCGGTCATTGCTAGAGCCATTCCGGGAAGAGCGCCGAGCGGTTTCCGCCAGGATGGCATGACCAATGCTTTGGGCGGTCTAGCGATCCGATCTGATCCTATCAAAGGCCTCACTAGCGTACGGGCAGTGCGCTTGCGGACATCTCGAAAACATCGAGCAGGATTGCCAGTCCAACCCCGCATGCGGTAAGGATGAGGCCGGTCATGAAGATATGGTTGGCACGTTCGAAAACCTGCCGGCGCAGTGAGTTCAGACCGAGCAGTATGGACAATGCCCGCATCTGCAGTGCGATACCGCCCAGGATCGGTACAACGGCGAAAAGATCATACAGTCGCCACGGCACCGGGTTCGCCGCCCAATGCGTGACGAAGCCCAGCGAGAATGCAACTAAGATGCCGACGACGGTAATGGTGCCATTGCGAAACAAGGTCTCGATCAGTTCTTCCTTGGGGTTCTGCTCGTCCAAGCTGTTCTCCCTTACGGCGATCGACCGGATGGTTCGCGGGCAGACTAATGTCGCCAAAATGCGTAGCGGTTTTTGAGAAGCGACATATAAGAGAATCGCGTCAGTGGAAAGCCGGGTCAGCGGCTGCATGTCGGGGCGGGACATGGTCGCGAATCGGCCAAATAAGAACAGCAGCAACAACAGGGCTGAAGAGGCCACTCCCTCCCTGTTGCTGACACGGCCAAACTGGGCGGTAGTGCGTCACAGCCAACAAACAGCGGTATCGGACGGGGGATTGTAGCGCGCATAGCTGGCAAAGCAGCGAGCCGCCGTCTTCCCGCCAAGCCCCGCAACTGCTACCGGCGACCGTGCCTGCGAGCGCAAAACCGCGCAAGGCGGCGATGCCGATTTCGTCGTGATGTTGTCTGGGGAGCTCGAAAGACTGGAGGGTGCAGGCATTGTTTTTGGCGGGGCGGGTATGATCAGGCGCAAAGCGCGCTTAAATTTTGCTTGGATTGGAGAGGCGATTCGTCCGCCTTTGGTTCCTCGATTGTCGCGGCCGGAAAAATTTGGATGGATATTTGGCCACATGGACCGGCTGCTGCATAGTCCTTGCAACGCCGGTTGCACCCTTGACCATGTGCACTGGCCAGGGGTCGCGCCTCGCCTCCGGGAAGGATCTTGCCGACGAAGACGTCGCCAGCGAAGGGTTACCCGCCGGCTTCGCAATGCCCTTCTGGGGCGCGCACATCGAATGAGGATGACCTTCGGCCGGAAACCATTCGCCCACAGTTGGCTGAGGCGCGCACAGTTGGGCTCAAAGAAATGTGCGCCAACCCAGGTCTCATTTGGAGAGGTGACGGCTCCATTCCGATGCGACGATCCGAATGCGACGATAAGATTTTATCACTTCATATATTTTCCGGAAGATAGATGTCGAATGACAGGAACGTCTGTGCGGGCGTGTCCGTGCTTCCGGTTTCGATGGCCCGGGCCATCAGCGTCATCAGCTCCTGGCAAAGCCGGCGCAGCGGCGTGGCGATGGCCATCGTGATAATGCCATCTGCAAGCGCGGCCCGTGACTCCGGCGTCATCTCGTTCACGATGGCGACGAAACCCCGGTCTTCGCCTTTTTTTCTGAGCGCCGAGATTGCTCCCTCCATGCGGCCGCCGGCTACATAAAGGCCGACGAGCTCGGGCTCCTGCAGCATCACATCCAGTGTTGCCTCGTAGGTGATCCGTCGTGTCTCACTTTTCATGGGTATTTCAAGGATTTCGAAGGTCGGCGCTGGAGTGAACCCCGTGAGCTGGACCAGGCGGGGCCGTCAAACTAAGCCGCTTTCCGGGCGAGTTGGATTTCAAATTCCTCTGGTGTTCGATAGCCAAGGGCTGAATGCAGCCTTTTCGAGTTGTAGACCTCTTCGATGAACCTCGGCAATCGTTCGGCTACGTCGGCAAAGCTGTCGTAGCCAGCCACATAGACGTCCTCGACCTTCAAGGTCTTCATGAAGCTCTCAGCCTGCGCATTGTGGTAGGGATTGCCGATCGCGCTCATCGAGCCGCGCAGGCCGGCCGTTTCGAGCGCTCTTCGATAAGTTTCGGACGCATATTGGCACCCACGGTCGGTGTGGTGGATGCAGCCTGGCGGCGGTCTCCTGCTTGTCAGAGCGGAGCGCAAGGCAGCAAGCGCCAAGGGCGTGTCGAGCCGTCGGGATAAGGCATAGCCGACGACCTTGCGGCTGCAGGCATCGAGAATGACTGCGAGGTAGCAGAAGCCGGTGGCAATTCGGATGTATGTGAAATCGGCAACCCAGACCATGTCAGGCCGATCCGGGATCACATTGCGGTAGAGGTTCGGGTAGATCGGGGAATCGTGGCTGCTGTCGGTCGTGCGCACATAACGCCTGCGCGGCTTGATCCCCAAGCTTGCCGCCCTCATCACACGGGCTACGCGCTTATGGTTGACCAGGTGCCCGCGCCTGCGCAACTCGTGGGTCACCCGCCGATAGCCGTAGCAGGGCAGTTCGTCCTGGATGTCCTCGATGATGGTGACGAGTTCCATATCCCAGAGTTTGGCCGTTTTGGTTGTGGCGCGATAGTAGAAGGTGCTCCTCGGCAGATCGATCACTTTACACCCCCGTCTGACGGAGCAGGCCGAGGGCCGGTGACGATGAAGGATCTCTCGCTGTCGCCGGCGATCGGCTGCCGCGGTGTTTTTTTGGCAAGGTCCAACTCCATCGTGAGTTGGCCGACCTTGCGCTCGAGAGCCGCGATGCGCGCTTCGTATTCTGCGATGACGCTGGCCTCGGCTTCCTCGTCATTTAGTTCGCCCCGGTCGAACTGTGTCAGCCAAAGCTGAATCAGGTTTGCCGAGACGCTATATGTGCGTTGGGCATCGCGACGCCCGATGACGCCGCCGCGGATGTCTTGGCAGAGCTGCAGTTTGAATTGCGTCGAGTGCCGACGATATGGACCTCGTGACTTCATGAGCCTTCTCCGTTCAAGGCCCATCGAACGTATCAGTTTTTCACGCCCGCCTGGTCCAGCTCACGGGGTTCACTCCACGCGTTCTCACGAAAATAGGAGCGAAAGGCGACTTCCCGAAGCTCGGGGCCCTGGCACCGATCGCTGACGGCAAAGACCGCCACCTTCCCCGGCCGTTTTGCGGCTTTGGAAAACATCCAGGCTGCGGTGCGCCCGACTTTGCGGTTGTTGAGGCCGACATAGCCTTGGCGCACGCCGGTGGCGAAATCGGAGAGCAGCGAAAAAACCGGGATGCCTTTCGCTTTGAGGTCTTCGACGGCTGCCGTGATTGTCGGATGATCCGGCGCCACCATGGCGATCGCGTTGCAGCGGGCCCCAAGGTCCTGCAGGAGTGCGGTCAGATCGCCCGGGGTATGCGACGCCGCGAATTCGATTACCGCGGTGCCTCGGAAGGCGTTTGCAGCGTCGACTGCCGCTTCCACTTGGCGCGCGAAATCCTGGTAGAAATGCCGGGCCGGCTCTCGGAGGATAAAGCCCAGGCGATATTGCGGCAGGTCCGGCTGCCGGCGCGGCTGGACGTGGCCGATCGCGTGGTAGCCAATAGCGGCGGCCGCGGCCCAGACCCGCAGCGCGGTCTGCTTCCGCACCGGATGACGGGCGTTCAGAACCCGATCCACGGTCGCGACGCTGACTCCCGCTTCGCGGGCAAGATCCGCAATCGTTGGTCGCTTGGCCATGATCGATTCTGCAAACGTTATCAGGAAGGAGGGGAAGTGGTTGATCCACGTTAATAAGTCGTAACGCGCTCAGGTTCATGCCCGCAGCGCACAAACTTACGGCCAGGAGGAGTTGGAGAATCATCAGGCTGCTGGGGAACTACGTCGAGTGGATAGCGCGGATGTCCTTGTCTGCAGGCGCGGGCGCCGCTTTGCTGAAGCAACTGTCGGGGCTGTATGCGTCAGAGCGCCGCGATGCGCGCGCCGGCGCTTATTCGGGAAGTGATGCTGGGCGAGCCAAGCTTCGCAGATGCTGTATTGCGAGGCCTTCCTGGGAAGGAGCCAGGCAGCATGCAATTCGCTAGGCTCGCCAAGTGCTGAGGTGCGGCTTGCGGCGCCGCCTGGTTGTGACGTGTCAGAAGCTGTAGGTGACACCCGTTCCGATCAGCCAAGGATTCAGCTTGGCTTTGCCCGTGACGTTCGTGCCGCCGACCACTGCGTCAAATTTCGGCTCGAGAAAGAGCTTCTTGACGTCGAAATTGATGCCCCAATGCTGATCTAGCTTGTAGTCGAATCCGACCTGCACAGCGCCGCCGAACGTGTTCTTGACGTCGAGAGCGTCGGCGGTGCCCGTATTCTGGTTATAAAAGATCGAGTAGTTTATGCCTGCGCCGACGTAGGGTTTGAAAGCGCCGAAATCGGAGAAGTGGTATTGTAGCGTGAGGGTTGGCGGCAGCACCCAAGTCTTGCCGATGTTGGCCAGCCCACCGATCGTTCCCTCACCGTAGATATTGGCGTAGGTCGTGCCGAGTATGAGTTCAGCGGCGAGATGGTGGGTGAAGTAATAGGTAACGTCCAATTCCGGTATCGCCGTGTCCGAATAAGAAAGGCCGGAGCCGGGAATTCCGTTGACGTTGCCTTTATCGTCCGTGATCACCCCCAGCGAACGCAGGCGAACTTGCCAAGGGCTAGGTTCGACCAAATCGACCGTGTGCTGCGTCGCATCCACGATTTGTCCATCCGCTGCCGCCGCGTGCTGGAGTCCTGTCATGACAAACGCAATGCAAAGTGCGCTTCCGCGTCCTGGCCTTTTCCAGTCTCTCATTATGCTCTCCTTGAAATCCGAAATTCGGGTGCGCGGCAGCAATGTCAGCCCTCACGAGCCGCTCAGCTGATTTGGATCAATGGCGGGATGAATTTAATTGGAGTGAGAACTTTCTTAATAAAAGTTTCATGTCAGCGGGCCTTTGCGATAGGACTCGCGGCCCATTTCAACATTATCTCGTTCACCCATTGCCGGTCCCCGCGCTATCATCAGCCGTTCGGCCGGAACCGCCGTCGAGCGGGGCGAGGTCGGGGTCTTGGCCCTATCCAGCCACAGGACGGTATCGCCACGATCGTCGACCACAACGGTGCGGAAGATTCGCATGATGCCCCGCTCGTCGATCGCGTCGAAGGCGACGCCGAGCACGTCGAACCTGCGAAGGCCGCACGTGATCAGCAGCGCGACCAAGAGTGTCATAGGATACTTGCACGCTCAGGTGAGCTTCCGCCGCCGCCTGGTCGGAGAAGATCGCCGACCGCGAGGGCGAAGGTATTGAACGATAAATTATGCCAAATTGCATGATGACCAGCGCTGGCTGGCGGCCGGCGAGCGGCGTGTCGCGATCCCGCACAGTCGCTGAGAAGCTAATCAGGGCGAAGGTCGTGCGCTCGCACCGTGACTTCGCCCAGCTGTTTGCGGGCCATCCAGGCGCATGAACTCCTGCACCGTTTCCACCGCGAGAGAAACGGCACGGGCCGCCAAATAGCCCCTATCAATGCAGATGACGACCTGAGAGGCTGGCACGCCGAAGGTGAAGGGCGACTACGACGCACTGCGCGACCTATTTGTCGACATCATCGCCGAGGCCGTCGAGATGAAAGTAAGCGAGACGGTCGCCGTCACAGTCGAAGTGGTGAAGGCAAAGAAGCCATCCGACCCGAAGAAGGTCTCTGCGGGCAATATCCTGACGACCGAAGGTGTGACCGCCGCGGCCATACCGCCCAAGCTATTGGAGGACGTTGCGGGCTGCTGCCGCCACCGAGGACCTGATACCGACGGTCAAAATCCTGAAGGAATGGTGTGATGCAAGCAGTTTTTGCCCCATGCGCAAAGGCTTTGCCACTCGCGCAAATCGCCAAGTCAAACGTCGAGGCCGGCATGCGCGCTCCCGTTTACGACCGTTTGAGGCGGGATAGTCGGTTCGCCGGATGCATCGTGGACGCGCTGATATCGCCGCGTGCGATCACTGCCGGTCAATGCAGGACTCGCACGAAGCGATGCTGGGTAAGCGGTTAGCTGATGGCGTCTGGTTTGAAGTTCCAGGGCATGAGCATGTCGATTTCGGCTGCGGACCAGCGTTGAGCAATGCGGGTCAAGGTCTGGGAGAGCCAGGCGAGCGGATCGACGTTGTTCATTTTTGCCGTTTCCAGAAGGGTCGCCACGGTCGCCCAAGTTCGTCCACCGCCCTCGCTGCCGGCAAACAGGCTGTCTTTACGAGTAATTGTCTGGGGCCTGATGGCGCGCTCGACGATGTTGGAGTCGATTTCGATACGACCGTCCGTGAGAAAGCGTTCCAGCGCCTCGCGCCGGGTAAGCGCGTAGCGGATCGCCTCGGCGGTTTTGGATTTTCCGGAGACCTTGCACAGTTGCGTTTCCCACAGCTCGAACAGGCTCGCGACGATGCCCGTAGATTTTTCCTGGCGGAGCGCAGCGCGGCTATCGGCATTCTTCCCGCGGACCTCATCCTCGATCTTCCACAGCTCAGTCATGGCGGTGAGCGAATCCGTCGTGACCTGCGAGACCTTGCTGATATGCAGGTCGTAAAGCTTGCGACGCAGCTGGGCCCAGCAGCCCGCCAGCCTGACGATTTCATTGCTGCTGGTTTTGGCCCGCGTCTTGGCTAGATCGGTATAGGCCGAGTAGCCATCCACCTGCACAATGCCGTTGAATCCGGCGAGATGGCGCGGCACGCAATCCGCTCCCCTGCTGTCCTCAAAACGATAGGCAACCATGGGCGGACTGGTTCCACCGTATGGTCGATCATCGCGCGCATAGGCCCATAACCAGGCTTTCATGGTCTTGCCGGCGCCTGGGAGAAGCGTAGGCAAGGGCGTTTCGTCAGCGAAGATCCTTTCGCCCTCCTTGATGCGCTCAAGGATATAATCAGCCAGCATCTGCAGCTCGAAGCCCAGATGCCCCATCCACAGAGCCATCAATGATCGGCTGAGTTCGACGCCATCGCGCAGATAGCTCGCCTCCTGCCGGTAAAGCGGAAGGCCGTCGGCGTATTTCGACACGGCGATATAGGCAAGGAGCCGCTCTGTCGGCGGGCCGCTTTCGACGATGTGTGCCGGCGCTAGCGCCTGGATCACACCGTCACGATCCCTGAAGGCATATTTGGGACGGCGTGTCACGATGACGCGTAGCTTCGGCGGCACGACGTCCAGCCGTTCGGATCGATCCTCGCCGATCAGAACCTTTTCCAGCCCTGCGCAATCGGCCGGGATTTCCGGCTCGAGGACTTCCTCAATGCGTTCGAAATGCGCGGCAAAGCCCTTGCGCGGATGCGGAGGACGCTTCGGCCTGTCCTTGACCGCGCGATCGAGTTCGCTCTGGATCGCGGAAAGGCCAGTCTCGACCTCTTCGAAGGCAAAGCAAGCCTGCTCGTCGCTGATTGGCAGGCGCAGCCGTTCGGAACGCTTGCCGTATTGCGCGCGCTTCAGCACCTTCACGATCGACGTGAGGTTGGCGATCCGCTCGTTGGCGCTTCTCTTGACCAGCCGGGCAACCTTCGCAGTCGCTGCTGCAAGCTGGGCTTGGTTTGCAACCCGCTCGCTGGCCATCGCGAGGATCATCGCCTTCAGTGTATCGACGTCGTCCGGCAGATCGGGAGCAGGCAAAACCATGCGGGAAGGAGAGCACAAAAACAGACGCTTTCCCAACAGTTACAACATCATGAGTCATCTTGCCGCAGTCACAGGCAAAAGGCCCCCTAACCTTGGCCGGCCGGATCTTTTTCCAGTCCAGCCAGTCAGAAGTGCCATCAATTGCGACTGGTCCAGACGCTTGCGCGCCGCCGATATCGTCGGCCAGCAGAAGCCGTCCTCTATCTCCTTGGCCATCATGCCAGATGACCTTCAACAAATTTCCCCATTTCCCCCTGAAGCAAAACAGGTTGCCCCAAGGGGATTATGTTTGAGGACCTCCTGCACCCGTAGCGCCGGCGGTGGAAAGCCACATCCCATATCGGTGTAGCCTGTCGCCAACCACAAACGCCCCTTTCTGTCGGGATC
>NZ_JBSKBP010000046.1:0-35153 GCF_053714275.1 Mesorhizobium sp. Arg314
ATATCTGCCCCTGCGCGGCAATCAGGCATGATTGCCATGCCTACCGTATATCCGTGTCCCAATAATGTACCGGTGCCAAGCGCGGTGCCGCTATTGTACTGCGCGGCGAAATCGCCAACTCCCACGACGTTGGGGCCAGCATTGCCGTACCCAGCCGACTTCCCTACGAAAGTGGCAGCGCTGCCGGTATTGATCATACCAGCCGAGCCCCCCAGTGCCGTCAGGTTGTCTGCGGTGTTGGAGGTGCCGGCCCAGCCCCCGACGGCGGTGACGTTGTTGCCGGTATTGGTCTGTGCGGCGGCATGGCCAACCGCTGTGAGCGCAGTGCCGCTATTATACTGGGCGGCGAAATCGCCAACTCCCACGACGTTGGAGCCAGCATTGCCGTAACCGGCCGACTTCCCGACCAACGTAACGGCGCTGCCGGTATTGGTCATGCCGGCGTTTGTGCCAACAGCAACGACATTGGTGCCAGAATTGGTTAACCCGGCGTTGTTCCCGATCGCGACCACATTGGTCCCGGTCACAATGTCAAGCCTGCCGACCACGGTCAGAGCACCTGTCGGGTCGATAACCGCCGCGCTTGTGCCGCTTACGATGCGATCGGTTATAAGTGTGAGGCCGGTGAGGCCGGATCCGTCGCCGACGAACGTGCCGGTGATGGTCGAGCCGCTAACAACCGGCGCGTTGGATGGACACCCAATGTCGCCCCGTGAGGCTTCTCCATAGCAAAGCCGATTGCCGCTGATGCCCATAGTGGTGGAGACGTTGACGACCTGGCCCCAATCTTGCGCCCACGCCGGCGCCGCCGCCAGCGTGGCGGCCAACAGCAAAAGGCGGAAAAGGAGGCGCATAAGTCACTCTACCGCAACCTCAACCCGTTGGCGTCGCTCTTGACGCCAAATGGGGCAACCGTCGTTGCGCCTTCGCAACTCAGGCGGAGGCATCCACTACATCGCCACACGCGTAAGCGCCCTGCCCCCAGCACCATTTTGCGTCAGGCCCACTTTTTTCGGTCCGTCGCCCAAATCAAATATCGCCGGGGCCTAAATACCTCTGCCGCCACATTAGGCCGCTCAACAGAAGGAACTACCCAATGAACATCCCCCTCCTATCCACCACGTCACTCGTCGGCCTCCATGGCCGAATCCGCTGGTGCCTCGCCCAGGACGATGCCAGCCCGATACATGCCAGGGAGTACGGCGTGAGGGAATACGCCGACTGGCGCCTCCAAGCTGAAGAATTCCAGGCAGAGATGCACCGCCGTGGGGTGCGGTTTTGCCCGATCGCTTGGTAACCTGAACGAAGTTGTCGGCGGGTTAGGCCCGTCGACACTTCGAGTACCCTAAGCTGCCTCAGCAGCAGATCGCGCCGGTTTGCGCGGCTTGTGACGCACGACCACGTCGACCTTGTAGTCGAGCCGATCGAGACAGCGGACGAGGCGGTCGATCGAGAACTTGCCCGTGCGCCCGGTGGCGATCGCGGAGACGTCGGGCTGCTTCATCCCGAGCAGCTCAGCCGACTTCGCCTGGGTCAGGCGTCGGCGCTTGATAATGGCGCGGATCTCGCGGGCCAGCTTGGCCTTGAGCAATTCCTCTTCGGGATTGTCAAAGCCCAGGTCCGCAAACACGTTGCCGCTGCTCACTTCGGCGGTGATGTTTTCAGTCATGACTTTGGTCCTTTTCCATAATTTTCGCGGTAGTGCGCCTCGGCCGCCTTCAATCGCGCCGTAACGAGCTCGATTTCGTGCTTAGGCGTCTCCCTGCCCTTCTTCGACTTCTTCTGAAAGCAATGAAGGATGTAGATCACACCGGCGAAGCGCACGGTGTAGACAGCCCGGTAGGTATCCCCATCGAAGTCGTCGACCACCTCGAGGATGCTGCGGCCGCCAAACCCTTTCAGGGCCTTGACAGCCGGGTGCTCCTCACCATTCTGGGCGTCGTTGATTGCGACACCCATTACCCGACGAACATCAAACGGAAACTCCCGCAGATCGTCCTTCGACGACCCCATCCAAACAGCGGGCTTCTGATTTTTCATTCGCCTCTACCTTATAGCATACAGACTATAATTCTTCAACGTAATTCCTGACATCGCTTAGCGGCTGATATCATACACATTTGCCATCATCACGAGCCAAGGCAGCGATGATCGCCCCACGTACTTCCCCTCCCAATCGCGCAGTTTCGCGTCACTCAATTTCCGGACGCCGGCTACTTGGCCGGAGGCGCGTGCCCCCTCCCCCTATTTGGCCCATCCTTCGCCCTGCCGTTGTTCCGAATTCGTGCCGATGTCCAGATCCCAGCCCTTCCATAGCGCCGATCGCGTCGCGTGTATGGCAAATCGGATTCCTGGTCACGCCTTGGTATGCAGTCTCTCTTGGCGTTTCTGTTGATGGGCTACCCGGAGTGCATGACGGTTGTTCTGGCCAGCGCGGCCGCCTTGTCCCGTTCCTGCCCGCTCCTTCGCTGCGCTCCCGTGTTGGGGACAAGCCAGCCATGGGCGCCGGCCTCCTTTGGAACCGTCCTCCGGGACAGAAACCATCAACCAAAGGAAAACACCATGAAAGACCACAACAACACCAAGGCCAAGAAGACCGAGGCGAAAACCCCGACTTACCACGCCTACACCGTGCGGGACGCCAAGGTAGAAGGCCAGAAGGGCTTCTGGACGCGCATCGGCGCTTTCTTCGCCCACGAAGACGGCGAAGGCGGCACGCTCCTCCTCGAGGCCCTGCCCCTGGACGGACGCGTAGTCCTCCGCGCCCCCAAAGTCGAAGACGACGAGTAGGAGGCGGACATGCAGCTCTTGAACCAAGACCTGCGGGATCAGTTGCTGGCGAATGGTCGCCAGCAACTGCCCCTTCGCGGCACCAGAGACGAGATCGACTTCGTCCCCGTTGTCAAACTGTTCACCCCCGACGCCGGCGCCACCTGGCTCCTCACGGAGATCGATCCCGATGATCCTGACATCGCTTACGGCCTCTGTGACCTCGGGCTCGGCTGCCCCGAGATCGGCAGCGTCAGCCTCTCCGAACTCGCCACTGTGCGCGGCCGGCTGGGACTGCCGGTCGAGCGTGACCTGCATTTCGGAGCGACCAAGCGCCTCTCGGTCTATGCAGAAGAGGCATCGCGTCACGGCGCCATAAGAGCCTGACGCAGTCCCCGGATGCCCGGCAGTGCCGGGCGTCCGGGGAAACTGCATACCCCTTCTGCCGGCAGCAGGCCGAGAAGGAACGTCAAAGGCGAAGTTGGCGCGCAAAAGCCGCCCGGTGGGCGGCTTTTCAGTCGGGTCAGGCTTAGTTGAGCGTATTGGCCGCGTAGCAGAGGGTTACGAGGCTGGCAGTTGGCTGCGCGGTAGGGATGGTGGTCGCGCCTCCGAGCGTGCCGTTGAGGCAGGCAGTGGTGCCGTAAACCACGCGGCCCTTGGTGGCGTCGGTCGAGCCATCGATGGCCTTGTCGGCTTCCTGGGCGTCGGCCAGAGGCATGTTCGCAAACTGGACAACCATCCGCTGGTCGCTACCGACGGTGGCCATGCTGTTGGCCTGTTCGGTGATGATACCAGTGGTGGAGCTGCCACCGCCGAAACCATGGTAAACCACGGCAGCAGTACCGGTACCGGTCACACGGAAGCCGGGCAGGATGTTACGCAGGTTGGTCTGGTCGATGTTGCTGGCCCAGCTGGCGGCGGGGATGGAGTTGTTGACCAGCACGGCCATGTTGGAGGTGGCAGTACCGGCGGCGCTGAGAGCGTTTTGCGGCCATACGTGCTGGCCGGAATAGAACTGGCCGTTGGCGTCTTCAACCTGCTTGAGCTGGGCACCGGCCTTGGTACCGCTGGAGCGGTTGATGAGCTGCCAACCCACGGTGATGATCACGAGGGTGATGAGAATGGCGATGATCGCAACGATCAGAATGGTCTGGTCGATCGTATAGCCCTTGTTGGAGGACAGGCGGCTGAACAGACTGTTGAAGGTGAGTTGCATTGTCAGGAAGTTCCTTGTTGGTTGGCGTTTTGTTCTTAGCCGTATGATACTCCGTCGAAATAGACCTGACACCGAGGCGGAGCGACTTCTGGCAGAGGGGTGTGCTTTCCATGCCCTAGGCCGTCAGGCGGGCCATAGATGATGAAAAAGGCCCGGCGCGCCGGCACGATGCTGGCCAAGGAAGCAGCAAGCGACTTGTAAATCGCCCGTACTGATCCACAATCGTTCCGTGAAACGTCCAGCCGTCCAAGTTCGACCCGGATCCAAAGCCCTTGGTCGCAAACTGGTGGCCCAAGCGGACCATAGAGACCTGATACGACGTCACGCCGTGGTCGCAGACCTGATAGCCAGGACATTGAAGGACATAGCGAATACCGAAGTCCTCGCAGACGCCGCGGCGCCGGCGACGGCGCGCCGGCTTCATCTTGAGGTCCTCAACAAACGGAAGTTCCTCGCCATGCTCGAGGGTCGGCTGGTCGTACTCGGTTCAGAGCTAGCGGCGCACGAGCGCGCGGAGGAAGAACTCCTGCTAAAACTCCTCACCCCGTAATAGCTAAGTCCGACGGCCTGCAGACACTAGACCGCCGGGCTCCCCTCCCCTGCCTGTCGTCTTGTGGCCGACCAAGGGTCAGAATGCGGTAAGCCCTTACATCCGGAAGTCATGACTTCCGGATGTCTTGCGTTTCGCCAACGTCCTGTTTGCGCCGATCGCGGATTTGCTCAGGTGAAATCTCAAAACCGATTGCCTGCAGGCCTTGCAGGATCAGCGTGCGGACGGTGACATCCTCTTGGGCTGCCCGCATGTTCAGCGCCTTAGCGATCGACAAGGGTACGTAAGCCTGGATTGAGCGTTCCGGCTCGGATGCGACCGGTACGACAGCCCTGATCACGGCTGGTTTGGCGGCGGCGCTTTTGGCAGATGGCCGCGACGCGGGCACGCGCGGCTCCTTTTCCGGTTTCGCAGCCGGTTGCGATTGCGCCGCTTCGACCTGCGGAACGACCGACAGAGCGGCCGGCGGCGTCGCGGCCGGCATCCGCTTCAGAATGGAGTCAAGCTGCTTTGACATGGGTGCCTCCGGCGCGTTTGGTGATTTCGGCGGCCAGCTGTGCGATGTCGCGCGCGGCAGCCCCGTCAGGTTCGACGATGCTGGGCGACAGGCCGCGCATCGAAAGTTCGGGGTAGGCCACGCGCTGCGTCACTTCCGCCGTCAGCAGTGGGTAGCCACCGGTTTCAAGTTCCTTGCGGACGTGACGCGCAATCACAGTGCCGGGCGTGGTCATGGTCAGCACCATCAGGGCCGATAGCGGCCGCCCTTCCCGCTCGGGCGTGTTGTTCAACTCCTGGACAAGGTCATACATGGCGACGGCCTCGCGGAAGTCTTCGGCCGCTGCCTTGAGCGGGATCAGCACCAGGTCCGCGGAAATCGCGGCCATGATGGTGGTTTGGTTGCGGAACCCGGCCGTGTCGACGATTACCGGGCGGTGGCTATTCGACAGGTCAAGGATCGTCTGCCGGACCGTCTCGACCTCGGGGTCGGCCATGAGCGTAATCGCCTTCATCAGCCCGTCCGGGTCGTGAAACGAGGCGATGCTGGCTTGCGGATCGGCGTCAACCAGCGCCGGCTTATGCCGGGCTGCCAGCCAATGAGCAGCCAGCGCCCGCGCCAGTGTCGACTTTCCCGCACCACCTTTGCCGGTGGCCAGGACGATCACATGAGGTAGCGACATCCCCATCTCCTTTGTTCGTTAATCTTGCAAGTCCCGATATGGTGACGAAAACAGGTTAGGATTTGCTTAACTGCTGACATCCCCAGGTCTCGACCTTCGGATATCGGTGTATCACGACTTCATGAAGTCCGGATGTTCCGATCTGCCGATCAAAGGAAGCCCTGTCTCCCGGATGCAACAGAAACCCAAAAGACCGTAACCCCGACGTCTCCACTTCCGAATATCCTAATTTCAGGACCTCCTGATACCCTGACTTCTGGACTTCATGAAGTGCTAAGTTCGCCAGCTTTGCACCTCATCACATCCGGTTTTCAGCAGGTTCGTAAGTCCTTGCATCCGGGGATGACGAAGTCCTAAGGTCCACGCACGGGGCATCTCGCGGGCCTAGGTGAGGGGCGGGCGCGACCAAGCCCCGGATATTCCCATGTCCTGAGTTGCGAACTTCATGAAGTCATGAAGTCCTCAGATGCGCAACAACGGAAAACGGGGTTTAGGAGTCCCATCGTTCCACGGATCGGGAGGTGCGGGGTTCCGGAGATGAGCAAAAGGGGAGGGGTTGTCCCTACTTCATGAAGTCCGGAAGTCACGATCTTCACACGAATCTCTTGGCACGCCGACCGGTTCCGGACTATGCTACGGCATGAAAACACCCCCCATCGCGTTCATGTCGCGCAAGGACTTTGCCGACTTGGACCTATACCAAAAAAACGATTACTTACAGAACGTTACGAAGCAATTGCTGGAGCTGCGCGGCGATGAATATCTGCCGCTGACTCGCGATGCCCTGAGTCGTTTGCGCCGCTTCTACAGCCGCCGCAGCTTCGCCGATCTCCGCCTCGACCAAATGAGCGACGACGCCATGCGCGGCGTCTTGGCCAAACTCGGGGAGAGCATCGTTGGCAAGGAATTTGCCAAGCTGATCGACAGCGAGATCCCGCCGAGCGCCCATTCCGCCCGCATGAAGCGGCCGCCGCCGATCGACGACGACCAGTTGATGTTCTTCGTGCCGACCGTGCATGACGCGCCGCTCAAGGACGAGGTCAACCTGATGGACGTGGCGCCGTTCTCGCTCAGCAAGATGAAGCGCGATGGCATTATCCGCTATGAGCTGAAGGATTGCGTCATCACGGTAGAGGGCGGCGCGGAAGTCGGCATCGCCAATGCCTATGACTACGACATCTTCCTCAACATGGTTTCGTACCTCGCCGAGGAAATGAGACGCTACAGGGCAGCGGAGAAGGACAACCGTCGCCCGGGCCTCCCGTCCCAGGTTTACCGGCCGACAGCGGCGCAGATCCTCAAATTCTGCCGGCGAGAGCGGGGAGGGAAACAGTACGACGAGCTTGAAAAGGCACTGGACCGCCTGCAGGCGACCCGCATCAAGATCGTCAACGTCGGCAAGGGCAGCCGCCGCGATGCAGAAAGCTTCCCCCTGATCGGCCGCTACAAGGTCGTGAGCCGCACCGCCCAGGACCGCATCGAGCAAGTCGAGATGGAAATCCCCGGCTGGGTTTACGAAGGCGTCGTGAGGCCGGACGGCAAGCCGAGCATCCTGACGCTCAACCCCGACTACTTCCTGATCGCCAAGCCCATCGCTAAGTTCATCTACCGCCTAGCCCGCAAGGCCGCCGGCCAGACCGACGCATTCTACCGCGTCGAGGACCTGCACTACCGCAGCGGCTCCCAGCTGCCGCTGCGCAAGTTTAGGCAGACCGTCGCCGAGATCGTCAATGACGCGAAGACCGACCCTCTCCCGGACTACGACATCTCGTTGCGCGACGGCCGTGATGGTCCGGTCCTCTATATGAAGAAACGACAGGACGGGGAGGCACCAGAGCAGTCAGAGATGGTTCTTGACAATTCTGCCGTACATCAGTCCGCGTAGTTTGCCAAAACAGACGTACATCAGTCCGCCAACCCTGCCAAAACCAGCGTACATCGGTCCGCGCTTCGCCAAAACCGTGTATATCGATCCGCCGTTTTTGACATTTTCGCCGTACATCAATCCGCTCATCTTGACAAAAATGGCTGTAGGGAGGCTCAAACGGGCCGAGTCGGGGTGGGGATAAGTCTGGGGATGCTTTTGGGGATAAGTCAAAGCCGACCGTACATCGGTGCCGCCACGGCCGTATATCAATCCGTCACGGGCGTACATCGATCTGGCAATGCCGTACAACGGTGCCACGAAGTAGGTTTAACCCGTTGAGCTATCAAGGGAATTCGGCTCTTAAAACCTTTCTTCTTAAAACTACATAAAACATATCTAAAACGCACTGCGTGCCAAATTTCAATTTTTTGGATATGAAGAAAAGGATTTTTGGCAAAGTGGCACCTTGAATTGCCTCTTTTGGCAGGGAAGGTCTTGAGCGAGGCGCACGGTCTAGGCAAAAGTATGCTGTAAGGCATCCAGGACCGGTTTCAGGATGTTTCTGGAGCTAGCGACGGATCACCCACCCGAAGCAACGACCTAAGCTGTCTGCAACGCAGGCCATTGGGTCAAAGGTTCATTCGTCAACGATTTTGAAAGCTGAAGGGCGCCACCCGAAGGGTGACGCCCCCATTTCTCGACGGTCATCGCCATCCCTGGCTGTACCGTGGCAAGATCTTACCATGCTTCCAGGCCGGCGAGAATCCCCACGCGATGTATACAAAATCTCGCATTTCTCGGCGAAAATCCTAGCGGGGGTCCGGGGGCGGCAATGAGCCCCCGGGGGGTCGGTTGCCGCCGACCTTCGCCTTGGTCATCGAGCGTCGGGTGCTGAGGAGGGGGTGCAGGGGGCTTGCCCCCGCCAGCGGCGCAGCCGCTTCGCGACTATTTTGCAACATAGGTATGACCACGACTTGGCGGAGGTGGCGTGAAGGCCGCGCCTGCCGTTGGGAATGATGGTTGGTGCCGTCGCGATAAGCAGCGCGGGTTGCCAGATCCGAAGGGCGGAGGGTAATGGCGCACTTATACATTGCTGCGCAACATAGGTGGCGCCTCCGCCATTGGGGGGCGGTCGCAGGTTCGTGCAGCGACAGAAGAACAACAGATCGGCCGACCGTGAGTTCGTACCATTTTTCCGTGCAGGTCATCAGTCGCTCCAACGGCCGCTCCGCGATTGCGGCGGCGGCCTATCGGTCCGGCCAGCGCCTCATAGATGAGGGGAGGGGTGCTGTCGCCGACTACAGCCGGCGCCGCGGCGTGGTTTACGCCGAGATCCTGGCGCCGGATGGAAGTGCCCCGTGGCTCAAAGATCGGCAAAGCCTTTGGAACGGTGTGGAGCGCATGGAGAAGCGGGCCGATGCCCAGCTGGCCCGCGAGATCAACCTCGCCCTGCCTCATGAAATTCCGGAAAGCGCCCGGCTCGAGTTGGTGCGAAGGTTTGTGCGCGAGCAATTCGTGGCTTTGGGGATGGTAGCCGACGTCGCCATCCACAGGCCGGTGCCGGAAAAAGGCGACGACCCGCGTAATCATCACGCGCACATCATGCTGACCATGCGCCAAGCCACCGGAAGCGGCCTCAGGCAGGTCAAGACGCGCCATTGGAACAGCGACAGCCTGCTGCGTCATTGGCGCGAGCAGTGGGCGCGCTACCAGAACGCCATGTTGCGAGTCCGCGCACCGGCGCCGGTGCGGGAGGTGGACCACCGGACCCTGCCGCAGCAACGGGAAGCCGCTCGCCGGCGTGGCGATCGCGCCGCTGTGCTGGCCTTGCACCGGCTGCCGGAACTGCATGTCGGGCCGAGGGCGATGAATGCGGCGCGCCGTGGCTATGTGCCGGCAAGCAGGGATCGGGAGGCGCGCGGCTGGCCTGGCCGCAGGGCAGGGGCATCCGCGCCACGGCACCGGCAGAGCCGTGTCGTTCGCTACAGCCGCATCGATACCGGTACCCGCTTCGAGGCCAATCTCAAGCGGCTACGGCACAATCTGGACCGAACGGACCGGGTCTTAGTGCGCTACCAGGCGCGGGCGGCCCGCCTAAGATCCTGCCACCACGTGGAGGGGCGCAGGGGTGTGCGGACCGGGAAGCGTCCGATGAAGCCTGCTTCAGTCGCAGGGCCGCGGCAGCGGCGGCGTTCCCAGATCGCGGCGTTAATTCGCAAGATCGAGCAGCTGATCGCGGTGCTGTTTGGCCTGCGCGAGATGCAGCTGCATCGTCGGCTACGGCTCTGTCGTTCAATCGGCCTTCGTCAGAGACATGACCGGATCCAGGCCCGCCGACGAGGACGCCGGCGATTGCGCTGACGAAGCAGGAGCGCCCCCAGAATCCGCGTCGAACCAGTAATCCCACAATCCGCGCCAGGCCCGTTCCCGGTAATGGCGAACCTTGCGCGCCAGGATCGGAAAGGCCACCGCACCGCCCATCATCACCAAGCAGTGGGTATGACGCATGCGCCGTATCTCGGAGGGATCGTAAAGGAGACGGCCGCTTTCGCTGTGTCCGGCCTGCTGCTGGTGGCGGAGCAGTTCGGTGCTGGCCTGCGAGGTCCCGCGCGACCGGGACAGCACGGTGGTCCGGCCGATCGTTTCGGCGAGATCCTGTGCCGTGGCGTTGTCGTTCACATTGAACGCAACTTGGCAGCCCGATGCCGCGAGGAATGACGAAGCCGAGTCGGCGCCGTAGATGCGCCGCAGCTGACCGAGATCCTGAAGGACGAGCAGGGTCCGGGTATAGGCCCGAAGGTAGCCGATGCCTTGTTCCAATGCGTCCAGGCGCCCCAGCGCGGCAAGCTCGTCGATCAGCAGCAGGGGCTTGTGTAGGGGCCGCGGCAGCGCCTTGCCGCGCACGGCCGCGGCGAGGGCGCAGCCGATCATGAGGCGCAGAAACGGCTGGTAGATCTTCAGCTTGTCTTCGGGAACCACGACATACACCGAGATGACGCCCGTATGCATCTGCATCAGATCGAAATCCGAGCGGGCGGTGAGAAGGCCGCCGATTCGATCCTGCGACCAGAACTGCAGCGTTTTGGCACTGTTCTTGATCACCGAGCGGGTTTCGTCGTGGTCGAGCCCGGCCAGGGTGATGCGGGCTTCCTCCTCGACGAGGGTGTGACCACAACAGGCCATCAGTTCCAGTTCATGAGCAAACCCGCTGGTGCCGAGCGTGATGATCTGGCGAACGGTCGCCAGCGTCCACAGCGCCGGCGGCCGTGTGCGAATGACATAGCCGATGATCATTGCGATCATTTGCCGGGCACTGGTGTCCCAATGGCTGTCGGCAGATTCAGGGATGACGAGCAGGTCGGCCAACGCCGCGATGTCGTCGGCCTCGTGGTAGCTGCCGACGCGGATGAGGTCGAACGGGTTCAAGCAGTGTGAATGTTCAGGGTGCTGCGCGTCGATGCGGAAGACCAGACCGAGCGTTGCCCGGAAACGTCCAGTGACGGCGAAGTTTTCCCCTTTGGGGTCGGTGCAGATGACGGACCCCGGATGGTCGAGGAGATTCGGAATGACCAGGCCGACGCCCTTGCCGGAACCCATCGGGGCGAAGACGAGGACAGCGCCTTCGCCCCGGTGCCGGATGAAGCCGGTCCATTTCTTGGCGACGATCAAGCCATTGCGGCGTGCCCAAACGCCGGCGCGGAGCAGGTCAACTACATTCGCCCAGCGGGCCGAGCCATGCGTGCGGAGCCGGCGTTGAACCAGCCAGCGCGTGAACCGCCAGAGCTGCGTGAAGACCCGCCCTAATATCCAAAACGCACACCGCAGCGTGATGATGATCAGCCATCGGAGGAAGCGGAGGAAAAACATGCCCGGACGTTCGGTGCCCGAGGCGGACAGGTCAATGGCGAATGCCCACCGGAGCGGCGGCGGAAGGTGGCAAGAAAGGGGGAGCCGCCCGGTTACGCGGCAAGGTCTAATTGTCAGACTTGGGCCAGTTGGACAAGCGGCACAACGATTGGGACCCAAACAACCTCCGGCGGGTCGAACTGCCAGGGCTTTAATATTCCTGCTGCGACAATTGAATGTGACAGTATTTTTTGTTCAATAAGCCGGGCGATTATCGGGGGATTCGATGAAAGATTGGCTGAAGGGTTTAGGCACCAAGCTTGTAGATGCTGGACGAGCGAAATTCGAAGATGAAAAACAAAGACGAGCGGAGCCACAGCTGACTGACGAAGAAAAGCGGTTGTTTGGTCGCTTTTTGGATGCCCAGGAGCATTTGCACCAGATAGCAAAGGACGGTCTGCCTGAAAGACCTCGGTCCGAGACGGGACGAAATCGACGCGAAATTCGAGCGCTCCTCTCACATCCAGCCTTTGACGCAGCGGTGCGAGACGCTGAAAAACGGAAGAAGGAAAGCCTTGAACGGGAGAGAAAGCGGCGTGAGGAAGAAGCGCGTATCGCCCGGGAAAATCGCCAGCGTCAGCTTGCTGAAGATCTCGCCAGAATCGAAGCCTATTACGGAAACGAGCTAAATTCATATGAACTGCGGCTTGAGGAGGCCTATGACAGCCTCGACACCAAGTCGAAGGGCAATATGGCGGAATTTTTCCTTGAGGCCCGCGATGGCCAGAAGATCGGCAGCGACAACAATGCAAAAAGCGCTGGCGGGATAGCCTTCGAGCTGGCGTTTGATGCCACCAGAATTGCCAAATCGGGACGGATGTTCACCGAGGGGTTGCGGAATTCGAAGTTGGTACGAACCCTGCGGGATATTCCGGAAGGACAGCGCGCCATTCTACGCCTGTCGGAAATCCTTGAAGTTTTGGGTTTTGCCACACGCAAAGAGGTTTATAGCGTCGCCCTTCCCATCCTCTGGAATGAAGGGAAAACCCAGCTCACGACCCCAAGCAATTTGACGACGCCCACGGACAAAGCAGCGTTCAAGAAAGCTGTTACGCACCTGATCGAGACGCGGTTTGGGACGCCTGAAAGCGCGGCTGAATTAGTCCAGGGGAAATGCCGCTCCGTACTCGAAGGAAAGGGAGACTCGGAGGAGAAGGCCGTGCTGAATCGCTATCTTTACAGCGGCACCCGCTGGCTCACTTCGGACGGCATCAAACCACTGATTCCGAAGGGAGTCACCGATAAGGCCCTGCGGCTGGGCGCTTTTGCAGACGGCAAAGAGCTTTATTATGATCGCAACGAGAGCCTAATCACCATTGCGCCGCCCGGTACAGGCAAGTCGACGTCGCATGTGTTGCGGAATCTCCTTTATCTCAATGGTCCAGCCGTGGTCCTGGACATCAAGGGCGATATGTTTGCCGACACGGCCGACTGGCGCGGCAGGGAGGTGGGCAAGGTTTACCGGTTTGCCCCCAACGACCGCGACACCTCGCTGCGCTTCAATCCGCTCGACTTCATCTCGACCGACCCCGATGAAGCTTACGAGGAATCCGAGCGGCTGGCGGAATTGCTCACCGTGCCCGCTGAGGAGGGCGAATACTTCGATGAGCGAGCCATCCAGGTCATCCGTGCCATGGTGCTTTATGTGGCGCTGACACGGACCGGCGCGGAACGCTGCATGGAATCGGTGCTTGATCTTCTGAGTGGCGTCAACAACGACCCGCTGGCCGCAGAGCGCGCCGGGCAGCCAGGTGAAGAAGATGCACCCTTTAACGCCCTGATCTCCGACTTGATGATGCACGAGATGCCCACCCTGCGGCGCATGGGCAGCTCGCTCAACAAGATGCCGGACAAGCAGCGGGAAGGGGTGTTTGATACGGCACGCACCAAACTGAAGGTCTGGGAGTCGCCGGCGATCGCGCGGCTGACGCGCGAAACAACATTTCGGCCTGAAATGTTACGCGGCGAGCGTGCGACCCTTTACCTGTGCGTGGAGCTTGGTGACATCAAGCGCTTTGCTTCGGTGCTCCGCGTGCTGCTCGGCAGCTGCATCAGCACCTTGTGCAAGGGCACACCTGTGCCGAATGCCGAAGCTGTGACGTTTTTCCTCGACGAGTTGCCGCGCCTCAAGCGCATGGACGTGGTTGAGGAGGCGCTTGACGTTGGGCGCGGATTTGGCGTGCGGCTGTGGATGTTTGCGCAGAACATCGGGCAACTCGAGACGGCTTACCCGAACGCGAAGGGGATGGTCGGCAATTGCCTCGCGCAGTGTTACATGAACCCAGATGCCGAGCGCTCAAAATGGCTCTCGAGCCATCTCGGTGTCCGGCGCGGCCTGCTGGACGGAAGCGAGCGGCCACTCGTGGAATCATTCGACCTGACTGGCCACGACTACGCCGACAAGGTCGTGGTCATGCTCAACGGCATGGATAATGCCCTCCTCACCAAGCGTCCTTACTACGCCGACCCGGAAGCCATGAAACGCGTGCAGAAGGCTCCCGAAGTCGCAGCGTTGGCGGGCTGACGGGGCGCCTGGGGCCAGGGCGCTAGCTCCCTAATGGGAGCATCGGCCTGGCCCGCGCTATCCCACGCCGTGCTGTCACCAACCGGGGCAGGGGCGTGGCGTGCTCGACCCGCTTCGCTTTGGTCTTCGCTCTGCCACCGCGTTGCCTTCGATGATGGCCGGTGCTAAGCGTGGATAGCGGTAGAGCGCACTTATGGGTTTGCAAGGCAAACCCGTGCCTCTCCCCCTCGCGAGGACGACCGTATGGCCATCTATAGCCTGCATCACCAGCCTATCGGGAAGTCCACGCAGGCGCGCCCGTTCACCTCGGCGGCGCACGTCCGCTACATCATGCGCCGTTCTGCCGTAAGCCGGATAGAAGCCGCCCGCATGCCGGCCACAAAGGGCAGAGCAGCGAGGTTCATGCAGATTGGGGAACAAGCAGACCGCAAGAACGCCCGCGTTGCAGATAAGCTCTTGCTGGCGTTGCCCCGGGAGCTCGATGCGGAGCAGAGGGCACAGCTCGTTCGAGACTATGCCGAGGACGTAACGCGAGGCCGTGCGCCATGGCTTGCAGCTTTTCATGACAAGGGTAAGGACGAGCAGAATCCTCACGTTCACCTGGTCGTGCGTGATCGGGATCCGGCGACGGGAAAACGCGTCTCCGGATTGAGTGAGAACGGCAGCACCGAACGCTTACGGTCGCTTTGGGAGGATCATGCGAACCGCGCTATGGAAAGGGCAGGGCGGGCCGAGCGTATCGATCGGCGCACGCTGAAGGCGCAGGGGATTGACCGGGCGCCAAGCATTCACGAAGGGCCAAGAGCCCAGCAGATGGACAGACGCGGCGTCCAACCGAAAAGCCGGGTTCGCAATCGGCGCAATGCGCCGGGATCGCGTTCGCCTGCCCGGGCCGTCAACTATCCGGCCATTGATGAAGGGCGCTCACGTCCCGCCTACAATCGGGCGCTGGGGCCGCAAGAAACCGAGGCGAGTTTCTGGGCGGCCATTCATGCAGACAAGCTCAATGAGGAGATGGAGCATCTCCGCCATATTCACAACCCGCCCTCGTCAGTGGATATCCAGCGGCCGCTTGGCCCGTTTGGCGCCCGTCAATTCCTCGCCCTCAATCAGAAGCTTCCCGATGCGTCCGCTCGTTTCGGCGCGCTCGCGAATGCCGCGCTCGTTCCAAGCGAGCCGCTTGGCCTCGATACGAGCCAAGCCGTTTTCAAACCAGCGTCCGACGAGAAGCCAGGCAGGGAGCCGCATCAAAACAGGTCCCACCCCTTCCGGCAGGAGTTCGAGCCATCGGGCAATCCTCGAAATCACCCTCAAAGCATGAATGAGAAACTATCATCTGGAAAGCAAAAAGCCATGGATGACAAAGATAAACTTCTCGAGATGCACAAAAACGACCTGCTCAAGAAGCAGTTTAACCACGACAAGAGCGGTTCGTTGCTTGGTTCGACCATGGAACGGGCATTTTTAGACCCGGATGCTGCTATGAAGAAAATGAACCAGTACGCGGAAAAGGAAAACAGCCGGGAGTCCTTGTACGAGAAATTGGCAGACAAGAAGCAGGTGTTCGGTCGCCGTCCCGGCAGCATCCTGTCGCAGGAGGGTTACATGCCCGGCGCCGAAGCGAAACGCCGTGACGCCGACATCGCCCGGCAGCAGCTGCCCGGCGTGCTGCGCGACGCGGACCGCAACCAGGCAGAGCTGGCAAACTCGGAAAAAGCCTACCGGGATGCGCAAGCTCGCTACCAGCCGGTTGGTGGAGGTGGCGGACCGGGGGAGGGGCAGTCGCCACAGCCTCAGAGCCCGCCTGCGGGCGGCGCGGGAGGTGGACCGCAGGGCGGCCAGACGCAGCCGCAGCCGAGTCCGTCGGCGCAGCAGCAAGTGCCCAAGCCACAGAGGCAGCCTGAACAAGGCTCGGAAAGGTCCAGCGCCAATGCTCCTGGGCAGGGCGCCCAGCCGGTGCAGCACGAGAAGGACCGGCAGAACAACGACGCCCGGCGGCGGATGATGGACCAGATGCGCGATCGACGGAGCGAGGCTCCGCAGCAAGCTCCCAAAACACAACATCAGCCGGTCGCACAGCCTCAGCAGGTTTCCGGCGGACATGACAAGTCGGCGAACACGAAAGCGCCAGAGCAGGGGCCGCGGCCAGCGCATGACGACAAGGACAAACAGAACAACGAAGCCCGGCGGCGGATGATGGACCAGATGCGCGACCGGCGCGCCAAGGAAAAAGAGGCTGAGAAGCAGAGGGGAAAAGCCAAGGGTGTCGGGATCGGCGAATGAAGGACGATTTTCCTCGCTGGTCTAGCGCGATATCTACGAGGCGCTTCAGCGCACAGAGTTGGACGGGTTACTGGTAGAAGACTTCTCCTGAGCAGCAAGGTCGCGGATTATCTCTCGCGAGGTTGTAAGTCGAATGACAGCGTCCAATGCGGCCTTGGTCTGACCTCCGACGGGGTTAGTGCTCGTAGTGGTAGGCGGGAAGATGCTCAGGCTGCTCTTGCAGTTCGGTGATGAGATGGGCGCGTAGCCTCTCCCCGGAATCGACGAGCTGTTGGGCGCGGGCGTGGAAATAGAACGCACCTTCGCGTAAATCCTCGTCAATTCCCGGAATAGTCTCTGCTTGGTGCTTGCGCATCGCCCAATAGGCTAGGCGCTTACGCCGCCTGACAAGGTCCGTTTCCAGCCATTCCAGCACTTTTCGGGTCTTCTCGCGCTGTTCGGCCGTGAGCTCACGGATTCCGAATACAGATCCTTGATGTAACCTGGCCATAGATAGATGATGGGGCGGCATTGTGAATCCCGCAAGTGTCAGCTTTGGTTCTGAAGAAATAAAAACTCCCCTGGAGAGGGGAGGAAGTCGAGGCTTATCGCTTCTTTTGAGCCCTTCGGAGATCACGATTCACTTTTTTGAAATGCTTGTCTGCGGCAAGTATAGCTGCCCACAGAGATGGATTACCAAATTTAAGCGGTGACTCGTTTTCGGGCTCGGTCGCCTTCTTGGACCGAGGCTTGATAAGAGATCTAAATGGTTGAAGATTAATCTTTTTCCTCATCATACAGCTCCAAAGTGTTTGGTGTGCTGCACGATTGCCGTGCAGCGTTAGCCGCACGGCCGTTTCATTAATTATCATTTTGAAGCGTCGCCTGCATTCTGTCCACTGTTATCGCAAAGTTGAAAACAGCCGCAGAAGGCGGCCCGTTACAATGCCAAACGGCTCACATGTGCAAGATAAAGGGAGAGAGGCGCGCGGCCCTCTCTCCCCGCAAGCCCCGCCGGCGGTCTCCCCCATCTTCCTGCGCTTCGCTCCGTGCAGACCGGGGATACCCCTCCGCCGCCGCGGCTTGCCCCCTCGCTCCCCGCTGCTCGCCGCGAGGCAGGGGTTCAGGTGGCCTGAACCCTTCAGGTCAACCTGAGAGCAACAAGGAGCAAGACCATGACCACGACTGAAACCACCATCCCGCTCGGCAAATTGGTGCCGTGCAAATCCAACGTGCGGCGCATCACCGACAAGGGCGACCGGGCAGCGCTGGCCGCGAGCATCGAGCATCACGGCCTCATCCAGAACCTCGTCGTGCGCAAGGCAGAGAAAGGAAACAAATACGAAGTGGTGGCCGGTGGCCGTCGCCTCGACGCCTTAACCCTTCTGATGAAGGACGAGCGCAGCATCGAGGGTGTGGCCGTCACCAAGGATTATCCCGTCCGGGTGGTGCTGAAAGCGGATGGCAGCGACACCGAGATTTCGCTGGCCGAGAATGTGCAGCGCGTTGGCATGCATCCGGTAGATGAAATCCTTGCCTACCGCGACTTGGTCGAGCAGGGCGCGGAGGTCGAGAACATCGCAGCCCGGTTCGGCCAGTCGGTGGTGACAGTGCGTCAGCGGCTTAAGCTGGGGAGCCTGTCGCCGCGCATTCTCGATGTCATGCGCGACGATGAAATCACCCTTGAACAGGCGCGGGCACTCGCCATCAGCGACGACCACGAGGCGCAGGAAAAGGCATGGTTCGAGCAGTCCAACTGGAACCGTGACCCGCGCAGCCTGCGGGGATTCCTGACGCAGGCCCATGTGCGGGCTACCGACCGGCTGTCGCGCTTTGTTGGGATAGAGGCCTACGAGCAGGCCGGGGGCGGGGTGCTGCGCGACCTTTTCGGCGAAGACACCACCACCTACCTCACCGACCGGCCCTTGCTGGTGACGCTGGCGACCGGCCAGCTTGAGGCGCTTGCCGAGGAAATCCGGCAGCGCGGCTGGAAATGGGCGGAAATCAGCCTTGAGGCCAATTCCGGGTATGCCGTGGGTCATGGGCGCATCCATCCGATCAGCCGTGCCTTGAGCGAGGCCGAACAGGCCGAGGTTGATACTCTCAACGATGAATTCGACGCCTTGGCCGAGCGCATCGAGGGCTATGACGAGGGCGACCCGCAGCTGGAGGCCGACGAGAAGCGGCAGCAGGAGGTGTCCGACCGCATGGAGGCCATCCAATCGGGCGTTTATGGCTACGACCCGCAGGACATGGCGCTGGCAGGCTGCATCCTCGGCATTGCCCATGGCGGCACCTTGGACATCACCCGGGGGCTGGTGAAACCCGAGGACCAGAAAGCATTGGCAGCCTTGCGCGCTCCCGAAGGCAGGACGGAAGAGGACGGGGAGGGGGCCGAAACTCCGGTCGAGCCGGAACCGTCCGGCCTGTCTAACAGCCTTGTCGAGGAACTGACCGCCATCCGTACCGCCGCCCTGCGCGTGGAACTGGTGGCCCGTCCACAGGTGGCCTTGGCCGCGATCCTGATGCCGCTGGTGTGCCGGGCGTTTCTTGACTACGCCCTGCGGTCTGGAACGGACAACGCCGTGGAGGTGCGCGGAGAAATGCGTGACCTCGCCCCGAGCATCAAGGAGCCGGATGCCTGCCGCGCCCTGTTAGGCTGGAACGACATCATGGAGGGGTGGGGGCACCATATTCCGGGTTCCGCCGCCGACCTGTGGCCGTGGCTGCTTGAGCAGGGCACGACCAAGCTGCTCGACCTGCTGGCCGTGGTGACGGCAGCGAACCTTAACGCCGTGTCAGCCCGCTACGACGCCAGCAAAAGCAGGCTGGCGCAGGCCGGACAGGTTGCCGAAGCCGTCGAGCTCGACATGCAGCAGTGGTGGACGCCCGAGGCGCCGTTCCTCACGCGCCTGTCCAAGGCCGATATTGCGGACGTGCTGCGCGAGGCCGGTTGCAGCGAAACCGCCGCCAAATCGGTGGAACGCTCGCCCAAGGACGAGGCCGTGGCCTTGGCCGAGAAGGAACTGGCCGGCAAAGGCTGGCTGCCGGTGCCGTTGCGTGCGCGCGAACAGCCCGCCGAGTGAACGGCAGGCCCGGTGCCATCGGCGCCGGGCCTATTCTTTGGCCTGCGAATTGTATCGTACGAAACAACAGCGAGGAAACCATGTCCACCGTCAATCCCACCACCACGACCTACGAGGGCCTGAACCGGGCCTACGGATTCTTCAGCGAGCGCCTGTTCGGCGGCACCCTGCCGCCCTGCCTCATCACCATGCAGCGTAAGGCCAAGGCCTACGGCTACTTCGCCGGGGGCCGTTTCGGCTCCAAGGACGGTGCAGTCGTCACCGACGAAATCGCCCTCAACCCGTCCCATTTCCACGAGCGCTCCACCGAGCAGAGCCTCTCCACCCTCGTCCACGAAATGGTGCATCTGTGGCAGCACCATTTCGGCACGGTCTCGCGCGGCGGCTACCACAATGCGGAATGGGCCGCGAAAATGAAGGAAATCGGCCTCATTCCCTCCGACTCCGGCCAGCCCGGCGGCAAGCAGACCGGCCAGAGGGTCAGCCACTACATTGCCGAGGGTGGAGCATATCGCAACGCCTTCGGTGTGCTCGAGGCGAGCGGCTTCGACGCGTTCTATGTCGAACTATGGGCCGAAGGGGCCGGGCGGGCGAAGCGCAAGGCCAAGAACGCCAGTAAAACCCGCTACACCTGCCCGCATTGCGGCCTCAACGCCTGGGCCAAGCCCGCCGCGCCGCTGGTCTGCGGCGACTGTGGCGTGCGCATGGAAGCTCCGGAGGACAAGGGGGGAGAAGAAGAGGCCGAGACCGTGCCGGAAGCCGCATAGGCATCCGGCGTCTTCGGCTTGGAGGACGCCTCGGCGGCATCGAGCCGCCCACGGCGCCAGCGAGGAGCCCTAGGCTCCCCTCCTCGCGCTCCTCCCACCCCGGATGTCCAGAAACGTGTCGAGCTACTTGGCTGGCGGGGACTGACGCCCACAGATCGTGACGATCGCGGCACTGCCCCATGCGGCGCGGGGTGAGAACGTAATGGAGTAGTCGCGGCTGCTGGGGGTCGGGCCAAACCAGAAATGCGGCGACGCGCTCGTCCACGCCGGCAGATCCGTTGCCGGTGTCCGGTCCTCATCGGCGGCCGGTGTCGGCAAGCCGTCCTGGCCGATGGTGATCATCGACACGCCGACATAGCTCCCGGCTTTAAAGCGGCCGACGAATTCGACCGCGTCGCCAATGTAGCGAAAGCACCCGTCACTTTGGCCGAGCTTGAATCTCTGGCTGGGGCCTGGTTGTGTCGGCTCCTCCTGGGCGCTGGATTGCCCCGGCAGGAAGGCGCCCGCCGCCACGGTGAACGCCAATATATGCCTGAAATCCATGCCGTCCTCTCACTTCAAATTTCGATAGAAGCGCCTCAAAAGCAAAACATGCCGCGCACGCAGATGTGAGCGGCACTACCCTAATGCACCGCCTCTGTCCTAGGGCGGACACCAGTCGCCATGTATTCTACGAACTGGAGGGCGGCCAGGAGCGTGTTCACATCGTTCACGTAGGACGCGTCATCTTGAATCTCGTCAAAGATCGGAACCAGCCTGTGAGCAAGAGCGGCTTGCTTATCCGGCAAGCCGTCTATCTGGCGGAGAAGAGCTGCCCTAGCTTCATCGCGGGTCAAAACCATTCAACTCCCGCTCCTGGCGCACTCGGATGACGGTGCTATTTTGTTTTGTAAGTGCTCAGAATGAACTCGTAATAGTTATCGGCGGAAACCCAAAAGCCCATGCCTGGAGGGAGGTATCGGCAATTGACGCGGTCGTTTTTGCCAAGCTCGCTGTTCGCGTAGCAAAGTTTGAGCGCATCGTAGATGGTCGGTGCAACCGTCTTCATAGGAGTTCCGGCTACATCGATCGCCGCAATTGTGTCCTGATAGAAGCGGTCGAACGTGGCGATATCGGACCGGTCGCCGACCCGCACGGTGAGGCTGTAACTCACGGACTTGTCATCGGCGGAAGTTCCAACTTCCACGTATGGAACGTGATATGCATTTCCGGCCAGTATGCACCGGAATGCCTTCCTCGTAGCCGACGACACATCCTTGCACTGGCCGTTGTATTTGGTGGCGAGATAGCCGGTCAGTTTGCCGTAGTCGAGATTGGTTTCCTGGGCATAGGCCGCACCGGCGGAAGCGACTGAAAGGCCGAGCAGGCACGCTCCCAGCTTGAGAGTCATCATGGAATTCATCGTAATCCTCAGGGGTTGAAGGGCAGTGGTTCCGTTTCTAGAACAGCGGGTGACCGGCCCTCGTCGGCGGCCGGTGTCGGCAGGCTGTCGCGGCCGACGGTGATCATGGACGCGCCGATATAGCTCCCGGGGCCGAGCAGGCTCTTCCCTGGCGCTGGATTGTCCTGTCAGTAGGGCGCCCGCCGCTATGGTGAAGGCCAATATGTGCCTGAAATCCATGCCGCTCTTTCTCGTCAGCTTCAAACAGGCGATCAGAAGCGGGTCAATTGCATCGCATATTCACAACCAGTGACGCGGAGGTTGGAGCCATTGATCTGGTAGGCACACATCGCAGACGAAACGCCGATCATACCGGGGTCGGGTTCGAGCTTCAGGCGATTGCCATCATAGCTGCTCCATTTCCAGATGGCTTGCTGGCCGTGAATAACGATGACAGCGGTGCCGTCGCCGAGAAACTCGACCGTGCTGCCGTTCGGATCCCTGTACTTCCCCTCGATGCCGGCGACAGAGGGCATGACAGATTTGAAGTTTGGCGGTCGGATCAGGCCAAACCCGATACCAAGGGTCACGCTGATTACAGATAAGACCACCGCGGCGAAGGCCTGATGCCTGGCTGTGGCGCGTTCTTCGGGGCTGGCACCTGCCGGGAGCCCGTTCTTGTAAGACCGATAGGCGACATAGGCGAAGAGAATGGCGGGGAGGAAACGAATGCCGAACAGACTGATATTGTACGAGTTCGGAAAAAAGAACGGGAAGAAGACCAGCGCGGCGATGCCCCACGCGATCGTTGGAATCTTGATTGTGTTTTGCATGGCGGCAAACCTCGGGACACGGATTGGACAGTCGTCTGGACGATGCGGCGTATCGGGCGCAGTCAGGCGACAGCGGGTCATTGTTTGGCGAGCGCGATACTCGGGCCGACGTCATTCCATCGATCAGGACATGTCGGCGGCCCGATGGTCAGCGCGGTGCCGGCGGTGGTCGCCTTGCAAAGTCTCGAAAATCCCGCGTGATGGCTGGGCAGGGCCTCGGCGATGCCTATCGCTTCTCCAGGTCCCCATCGAAGAAATCGCCTTCAAAGCCCTTTGCCAAGGCTTGCGACCTTACCAATTCGCACTCGAGGTGCTGCCCGAAACAGAACACCGCTCCGTAGGTTTGCCAGTTGAAGGGCCGTGCTATGTCCTTCGGCCGATCCCCATCATTGTAGGTTTGAAAATCGTATTTGAAGTTCTTGGCACCCAGCCTTGCTTTGATGGTATCGATGGTGTTGAGGGCCCATCCTTGCTTGTTATGAAGGATGAGGAAATAGGTCGGGTTGGCCTGCGCCATTTCTTGATCGATAAAGGCGACGATGTCCTTGGCCGCCGCTGGCAAAGCAGCGGCCGACATGCTGGCGGCGAGTGCCGCAACGCGAAGAGTCTGGGCGCACGAAATCATTTTCACAATCGTCCTCATTTGTTGCGGGAATGTCCTAGAGTTTGGGTGCGGTGGCGTGGGCGTCGCGGACCTTTTTGGCGGCGTCCTCGACGGATTTCTCGAATTGAGCCCGTCGGTCGTCGTCGGCGTGTGTCCCGGCTTCGTCGATGAGGACATAGGTGACGGCCTTCACGTGGTCGCCGTCCGTAGCCATGCCGATCAGCATTTGGTGGTCCTGAGCATATTTCTCGACCAACTGGCCGTTGCTCCAGTACCACTCCATCTTTGTCTTGCTGTCGCGGCTGGGTGGTCCGTACTTCTGGATGATGGCTGCGCGCAGCGTCTCCACCAACGGTCCCATGCCGCCCTTGTACGTGACGAAGCGGCGGACATCCGTAGAGCGCTGACCTGACAGCGGAGAGGAAAATTCGACCCTCACGCTTTGCTCAGCGGTGGCGTCCGACGGACCGGACCAGACGATGTTGGTGAAGTAACGGTTCGGGCCGGAAGCGACGATCTCGACGCTGTTATAGTCTTCCTCCAGGAGGAAGCGGTTTGACGGGCTTTCGTTGGAGAAATTTTGGTCGGTCAGTGACTTGCGGATGTCGTCGACCGTCTGGCCGAGGCCTACTCCGAGGAAATCGGCCGTTCGTCCATGGGGCCGAAACAATTCGGAAGGCTTCTCGATCGCAGGTACCATGACATCGAGAGACAGGCCTTGTTGGGCACGGACAGGACCGATGGTTATCGCTAAACAGCTGGCCATCGAAATCAGTCCAGCCGTGACAAAGGACGGGCGTGCGTTGCGTCTCAAAGTGCACCTATCGCGAGGGTGGAGAGACGGAACGTTTATGCAGAAGTCACGACTTTCGCAATGTGAATTTTGACAGAAACGTGGAGGCTAACTTGGGATGAAATACGGCTATGCGCGCGTATCTACCGAAGCGCAGGACTTAACCGCACAAATTGAACGACTGAAGGCGGCCGGTTGCGAGAGGATTTTCTTTGAGAAGCGCAGCGGCAAGAATGCGGACCGTCCACAACTGCATCGGCTGCTGCGTTCACTGAAGCCTGGTGATGTGGTACACGCCGTCGTCAGCGACCGCATGGCGCGCGATCCATTTGATATGCTGAATATCCTCAGGACGGTGTCGGCAGCCGGCGCCGGGCTCCGCCTCTTGGATGAGCCCTTTATCGACACCGCCTCCGAGATGTCGGACCTGATCCTGTTCCTTGTCGGATGGGCCGCCAAATGGCAACGGCGCAGAATCCTGGAAAATACTTCGATAGGGCGCGCCCGGGCCATGGCCAAAGGCGTGAAGTTCGGGCGCAAGCCGAAGCTCTCGGACCAGCAGCGGCGAGAGGCTATGGCCCAGCTTGCTGCCGGGGAACCAATGGGAGAGGTCGCGCATCGCTACAACGTCAGCAACAGTACGATCTCTCGACTGCGGTGAAGATCCTCGGCCTCCAGGCAGCCGGAAAACTGTCCGGCGCGCATTCGTAGTGCCCACGGTGGAGTAACAGTGCATTCAACTGAGGACGCAACGGAGTGGTATTGCAGCAGAACCTATGCTAGATTGCTTGCTCGCCAATCTTCAATCTAAAGTTGCATAATATCGGTTATGGAACTGGCAAATTCACCTTTAAAAACAAAAGCTTAGTGCTGATAATATCCATTATGTTAAATCGCAGCCAACTTTGCCACTGCGTTTCCTGAACTCCTTCATCAGGCGTCGGCCGGGTATGTTACCAGAGCGGTCTATAGACCGCTGGCGTCAGCGGGCAACAAGTGATACACAGTGGGTTGGCCGTCTCGCCAGACCACTCGCTCGGTCAAAGTGGACAAATACAAAGTAAGACCCACGTCGCTCCTCCTCACGAGGTCGTTGTGTAATCGGCGAGCTACGACCGTATTGAAGAGGATTCGGCGATGTCCGTCATCCAGCTCAACAGTACATTTCTAAAAGAATTGAAGCGTTCCCTGCGCGACCAATGTAGCGCAGGGTCGGTGCATCTCACAGAGGCGATCGCCCTCGGGTGCGGCTACAGCACTCAGGCCGCCCTCAAGGCTGCCTTGAACGGCGGCGCGGAGGGCCGGTATGTCCTCTTCGACGAAACAAAATTCCGCCAACGACTGCTGACGCTTTCCGGCACTGCGGGGCCTAGAACCATCGAGATCCCGCCGCTGGCTGCTTCAGCTAGATACGTCGGTGGAGTCTTCGAAGATCCGGCCATTCAAATCGTCGAAGCGCATCCCAGCCGAGCGCGGTTTCGGCTTACCGGAATTGATACCCTGATCGAGATCGACTTGGATTATGCCGGCAACGGATACACGCGGTTCAAGCGGTCGCATGCTATCAAAACCCCTACCCAAGCGGGGCCATATTGGCCGAGCCGGGACTTCGATGAGGATCCGGCTTACGCGATGCATAGGGCGATAGAGAGCCTCGTCGATTATTACCGCGAGGCCGTTCGCGCCGGGCATACCCCGGCCTCCACTTGGCTGGTCGAGTCGCCCTATAACTAGAGCGAGCCGAACAACAGGAAGGCGGACAATCCGCCTCCCTGTTCCGAACCAGCCACGGCGCGCATCCAAGGGGCATCCGGGAATTTGTTACCGCTGCGCCTAGTGGCGGCAACGACAGCCATCGGCTACGCAAGAGTATCGACGGGAGACCAGGATACCGCCCTCCAGCTCGCCGCCTTGCGCAAGGCAGGTTGCGAAAAGGTATTCGAGGACAAGGCATCCGGCGTGAAGGTCGATCGGCCAGGCCTGACTGAGGCCATTCGATACGCCAGGGATGGCGACACACTCACAGTCTGGAAGTTGGACCGTCTGGGTCGATCGATGAAACACCTGATCGAGCTCATCACCGAGCTGGAGGCTAAGGGTATCGGTTTCCGATCGATCACCGAAAACATTGACACCACGACACCCGGGGGCCGTCTGGTCTTCCACCTGTTCGGGGCGCTGGCGCAATTCGAGCGCGATCTGATCCGCGAAAGAACCCGCGCCGGATTGTCGGCCGCCGAACAACGTGGCCGCCGTGGCGGGCGTCAAGCGGTCGTAACGCCGGACAAACTGGCAAAGGCCCGTCAGCATCTGGCAGCCGGCTTGAACGTTCGTGAAGCCGCCGCACGCGTAAAAGTCGGGAAAACCGCACTCTACCAAGCTCTCAGGGCTGAAAAGCCGTAGCCCCCCGATTTCCCCAACGATCAAAGTTCATGGTTCGTTCTCAAATGTCGGACAGATTCACCACTTTCGTGTCGTGACGCCAGCCAGCCGTTTGCGATGAGTAGCTGGTGCGTCGCGTCTGGCCGCACGTCAAGGTGTACGGAAAACGCCGTTCTCCGGGCGGTCCAACGCTATCGGAATGACGATAGGATTGGCGATCGATTTAGGCCAGCAGCTTGGTCACCTCAGCCACCATGCTCATACTCGAGGCATCGAGATCGCCGGAAATGTCGAGTAGGTAGTGGTAAAACTTGGTTCCGGTCGAGACCGTCCCGACATATTCGATGCCTGGCTTACTGGCTTGCGGTGCCGGTGAGATCCAAACCGCGACCGGCGCGCCTATGGCGACCGCATGGGAGATCACCTGGTAACGGTCATGTTCATTTAGTTCGGGCTTGTATTTGACCTCGGCTATGCCAAGAACGATCTTCTTCTTCCTGAAAATGAGATCCGGTTTGATCGGATAGCGCTTACTATCAAGGAATAGTATGCCTTGATGCTGGGTGGCGTTTCCGTCTAGCACGGCAATCTTTTGCTCGCGCAGCTGCTCACGGAACGTATTCCTCACATAGCTCTCGAAAACGCTATCCAGAGAGAACAGGAAAGAGGGCAGCTCGGTGCCTTGAGCCGCGTAAGAGAACCCGATCCGACTGTACCCCAACAGCATGGCATAGACGGTCAAGGCTCCAAAATACGGGTCCCGGAGCCACACGGGCAAGGCTAGCGCCAAAGACTGCTCTCCAAAGCGCATCCGGGTGGGTTTCACTGATCCCAGAGCATTGAATGCGTCCCCCATCAGCTTTCGGTCAACTGCCCATTTCTCGCCGCGCGGCATCACCCTGACAAAGTCCATGCAGGCTGCCTTCAGCAAGGCGTTGGGATAAAGGCCCGCCGAAAAGGCGAAGGCATCAGATGCGACATTCAGCTCGTCGCCACGTGATAGGTATCCGCTGACGGTGCGCCCAAAATTCACCTTGGGTTTGAAATGTCCGCGATACGGCTCCTGATAGTATCCGCGTGCGACGCCGGCGGTCAGGATGGCAGATAGGTAGTGACAGAAGCCCCTGGCCAGCAACTCGTGCGGCGGCACAGCGTTGGCGACCTGATACGACCGCAACACGGGAAGCACCGTGTCGTAGTCGGTATCCGCGACCGACAGCATTCGCCAGAGGTTCTGGATCGGGAATTTGGGTGTGAGATTGAGTACGATGCTGGAGGTGAGCGGCAAATATCCAATGAGCCCGTTAGCTCTGAGCTGGACGCCTTCGAGCACCTCGCGCATCTCGACGGCTTTAAGTTCGCGGGTCTCTGGCAACAGCAACGAGCGGCCGCGGGGATCGAACAAATCTTCACGCGGGAACATCCGCGGGTCCCGCTCCCCGAGATCGATTATCCGGAGCGGTTCTCCGGGCATGATTTAAGCGTTCCCCTGCGCCGGCGCGTCCTCCGGGTCGTCTTTGGTCTTCAGCAACCCCTCGATCTCGGTGCTGGTTGTCTCAAACTGCACCAGGTCGTGGGTCAGTGAGCGCCGGAGGGTAAGTCTTACCCGGCCGATCCAAACCGCAGCGAGATCGTCGACAGTACGAACACGGAGGAAGTTGGTATGGCCGAAACCGTTTGGGAAGGTCTTGTTGAGGATGGTGAAGACTTGCATGGTGCGGCTGACGACGTTCTCAGGCACCCCCTCTTTCACCAGATGATTCCGGAGCACGGCCTCATCAGGCTCAAGTTCGATGACCCAGAAGCGCCGAAGAAGGGCGTCATCCATGTCGGTGACGGAGCGGTCAAAGGGATTAGCTGTGGCGATGACAACCAAATTGTCTGGAAGGAGCGCTTTCAACCCCGAGTACGGCAACGTGAACTCTACGTCGCGATAATCCATCTCGAGGTAGGTCAGCGCTTCGCCGAAGATACGAGCTACGTCGCCGCGATTTAGTTCGTCGATGACGGCCACGTAGCGGCTTTCCTTGTCCTTAGCGGCCTCCTGGGCGAACTTTAGGAACAAGCGCGGCGCCAGGTCGTAGCGAATCCCGCCTTTTTCATTTTCCGCCTGCATCGGGCGGAAGCCTTCCATGAAGTCGTCGTATCCGATCGCCGGGTGGAACTGCAGGTACAACACCCGTTCGACCTTGCCGCCGGTCAGTTTGTTCGCAATCAGACGGGCATAGCGCGTTTTGCCGGTCCCAGGAGGACCAGCAAGCAGGAACGCCAAGCTTTCTTTCGCTTGGATCGCAGCGGTTATGGTAGCAAAGACAGGGTCATCGTCGTTCAGCGGCTCCGCCGTTGCGTCATCCGCTTGCTGGGCGTCTCCGCCGGCCGCCAGGTAGGCGACCAGCTTGGGCGCGAGCGCTTGCAAGAAGTCCGCGTTCGTCGGTCGCTGCTCAAGGACGGCAGGCCAGGGTACAGGCGGGTCTGAGAGGCCAAAACGGCCGAGGTAGGGCGCCTTGAACTCAGCCAGTTTGAGTTGCCCGAGTAGATGCAAGCGAAGAGCTGCCCATCCATCGATTTCGTCCGGAAAGCCCTCGAAAGCATAAAGCCAAACCAGGAAGTCCTCGAATCGGAATGCTGCTGGTATCTCGGCTTCGAAGCGCGCCTGGAAAGCGTCGGTGAGCTTTGTAATAGCCTTTTCACCTTCGATGAGGCCCTCAAGTCTCATTTCCCTGTAGCCGCGCGATGAGAACAGATTGCCCCACATCTTGGTATCCTGCCGGATCATGTGATCGCCGGCGAATTCGCCCCTCACCCAAGCAGGAATACCGGCTAATCGCGGTCGCAACAGATTGTTGCCGCTGGGATACGGCGGAATATCGAGCCTTTTGCCATGGAAATAATTGTCGAGGAAATGGTCGGTGCCGGCGCGCTGGGAAATGTCGACGAAATCGTCAGTCCCCACGTCATTGGCTGCGAACACGAATGCCGGAAGCAGCCAGTTAGCCTTGAAGTTCTGAAGACGCTCGATGGCCTCGCGGATTGTGTCGATACTGAAATAGCGCACTCATCACCCCCCGGTGGTTTTCGCTCGGCCTGGCTTTCGAAAGTTTTCTTTGTTGCCAACCCAGGATTTCCACGCCGCGGACGGCGTTTTCAGCTTTTTTTGCACCGCGTCCCAGGTTGTCGGCTTGTGACCGTCGGCTTGAAGGGTCGTTGCTATGTAGTCGACGTAATCTTCACCCATTTCGACGCCCACGGCGTTCCTGTCATGGGCGAGCGCCGTGAAAATGGTTGTGCCCGAGCCGGCGAAGGGGTCCAGGACATGGCCGCCGACCGGGCTGCCAACCTCGATGCACCTACGCGCCAGTTCAGTCGGAAACGCAGCGTTATGTCCCGTCTCTCGCGTGCGGAGGCTACGTTCGATAGGGATGTTCCAAACGTCTTCCTCGACGAGCTTCGACCGATCGAACGAATAGAATCGCTGTTTTGAAAACATGAAGACGTGTTCATATTGCCGATAAGGCCTGTCGCGCGCAGTCGGCTCAACAAAGGCGTTTACGCGATTCCATATGATATCGGAGCGTAGTGTCCACCCGCGTTGCTGCATCGCGAACGCTACTTTCCACGGGACACCGATCATCGACTTTTTTGGTATATCCCAGCCGCTCTGGTCGACCGGACGTACTTTGTGCCGGGCAAAATTCCGAGACGCGCTACGGGGATCGCTACCATGCGGCTGGCCGTTCCCGGAATAGTAGGTGTCGCCGATGTTAAGGAAAAAAACGCCCTCAGGATGGAGCGTGCGCTTGACCTCGTCAAACACAGCCATCAAGGCATCGATGTACATGTCGACGCTCTTCTCGTGGCCAATTTGCCCCTCGTAGCCGTAGTCGCGCACCCAATAGTAAGGCGGTGACGTAACGGCCACGTTGAATATCTCGTCTGGCAGTTGCTTGAGGATGGTGGTGCTGTCGCCCAGCATTACCCCGGCTACATTGTGGTCGGCAGTAATCCAACTAGATCGAGCAAGCGGAGAATTCTCTGCTTTTGGCACTTTCTTCGTGGCGGTTCGGACGGTGGTAATAGATTTCGTCCCCATAGCCCTGTCTCCCTCTGGCATGAGCCGCCGCCCGACACTGTGGCCGAATCAGACAAAAAACGATGCGCTCCTTGTAATATGGGAAAAGTGAAAGGGGAACTTACAGGGAACGGTTCGAACCAGAATCTTCTGTCCATGGCTTTCGGCTGGCCCCGTCTGCGGCTGCGGCGCGAAGCCATCCTGAGTATCTGGCCATGAGCAAGGCATCGTTAGAACGCGTCAACCCGGCGTGCGCTCGTGCTCGGCCGGCAGAGCCGACCAGACGGAACCGTAGCTGAAAACGTCGCCAGGAACGCGACCCCGGCGCACTATGGTGTGCCCGAACTGGCGCATAATGTTGCCGACAAACGCTCCGATAGCCTGTTTGGCAAAATGATCGGTTCTGACTTGAGGGAAATCTCTAGCAATTTCGTGGGAGAGCGCGGCCACTGCAGGGACCGCTACGCGAGAGAGGGCGGCATATTCGGCATAGCGTCCGGGGTCCTCGGCCAACGCCACCAGCGCCCGCCCGAGTTCACCTGTACGAAATGTACCATATCGATCGCCAGCCATTTTGCGTGATCTCCTCTTTCTGACAGCAACATCGCACCTTGTGCTCTTGTCGTCAAGGGCGCGCCACGTGCTATTGATGGAAGTCCTTGGGGATGGTCGACTATCTATGATAATGTCCTTTATCATAGATAGGAATTTGCATGAGCGACCGCTTTTCAATGTACGTCATCACCGCCCTTGTCGACACGATCACTGGTGGAGCCGGCAACGACCAGACGCCGCCGATCGGCATCTACCGATCCGGGCCGAAGATCGAACGGTTCTTCATGGATTGCGGTCTTGACATGCGCGTCGGGATGAAATCGCGGGTGCCGGCGACGTCGGACTTCCTGCGAGAGACGAGCTCGCATTGGGAAGGCGATGAACGCATTGAACGGATCATCTTGAAGGTCTGCGATCCCCGTGAGTATCTGAACGAGCCCGACAAGGCGGCGGCGGTCCGAGAGCACCTGAACCGTGCCCTCGAGCCGGACGGCCTGGCCGTGACGGTTGTGGGCGGCAAGGCACATCTGACCGCCCGTGGCACTACGGGCATGATCGTTCAGCCGTTCATCGCGAAGATTTCGGTGCTCGACTTTGACACCGTGCAGGCCGAGATTGCCCGCGCGTTGCCCAATACCGAGGACGATCCAGAGGACGCGGTCACCGCAGCCTGTTCCTTGGTTGAAGCCGTATGCCGGTCGATTCTGATCGAGCTGGGCCTCACGCTCCCGCCGAAAAAGGACATCGACGGCCTCATTCGCGCGGTCCAGGAGCCGCTTGGGCTTTCGCCGGGCCGGTCCGACCTGCCGGCCGAGATCGAGGCCGACATCAGGCAGATCTTGTCCGGCCTGACATCAGTGGCAAAGGGGATCGGCGCGTTGCGCACGCACGCTGGCGACGCCCACGGCCGGGAAAGGGGTTTCAAGCGTATCGACCCGCGCATCGCCCGTTTTGCCATCAATGCGGCTAGCACCATCGCCTTGTTCTTCATTGAGACGTGGGAGCGGAAAGAGCACCGGGCCTTGCCGCAACATGGAGATCCGGCATGAACCAGCTTTCCATCCTTCCTGTTCACGGCTCCCTGCCCGCCATTATCGGCGCCGCAGAACCGCAACTGCAGATGCGGTTTCTGGAGTTCTTCACCGCCAACATCCGGAATCCGAATACCCGCAAAGCCTATGGCCGGGCCGCGGTGGATTTTTTAGCCTGGTGCGCCGACCGGGGCGTGACCGCCCTCCCCGCCATTCAACCCATGCATGTTGCAGCCTGGGTCGAGGAGCTCGGCCGGACGCACTCCATCCCGACGGTGAAACAACGGCTCGCCGCCATCCGCCACCTGTTTGACTGGATGGTGGTTGGTCAGGCAATGCCGAACAACCCCGCTCACACGGTTCGCGCGCCCAAGTATTCGGCCCGGACCGGTAAAACCCCGGTGCTGGCGCCCCAGGAGGCACGCCAGCTAATCGACAGCATTCCGGTGGACACCATCATCGGACTCCGTGACCGAGCGCTTATCGCCCTTATGACCTATTCCTTCGCTCGGATCGGGGCGGCGATCGGCATGGAGGTGCGCGATCTTTTCGTGCAAAATCGGCGCCTGTGGGTTCGGCTGCACGAGAAAGGGGGGAAACGGCATGAGATGCCATGCCACCACAGCCTTGAGCAATATCTGGATGCCTACCTGGACGCTGGCCGCCTACGCGAAGATCCTCGCAACTCCCTGTTCCGGACCATCAGACGCGGCACCCATCAGCTATCGGAAAGCCCCCTCACCCAAGGCGACGCCTTTGCCATGATCCGCCGGCGGGCGGCGGCGGCCGGCATCGACACGCTGATCGGAAATCACACATTCCGTGCCACCGGCATTACCGCCTACCTCAAAAATGGAGGCACGCTTGAGAAGGCGGCCCACATGGCCAATCATGCGTCGACCAGGACCACTCAGCTTTATGACCGGCGTCACGACGAGGTGAGCCTCGACGAGGTCGAGCGGATACTGATTTAGACTAGGGCGCCCCTCGGCTGCGCTTTGAGTGCCCTGCCCCATCCCTACGGACGGCAGTAGTACGGACGGCCGTTGACGAATTTAGTGGTGCCGTAGGTGCCGGGGCCGCAGGTGATGGCGGGGCTATCCGCTAGCTGTATGGCGCTGGCGGAGACGGTGCCGGAGATTTCAAGTGCTGCTGCGGGGGTGGCAGTCCCTATGCCCACCTTGCCGCCGAAATTGACGGCGCCCAAATAGGACTGGCTTACTCCCAGATAGCCCCATGTTGAGGCCCCAATAGTGAGGGAAACATAGCCGCTCCCCCCGTTAGCAATGACCTGGGCGGTGCCGGAGGTGATGCGGTCGGCCGTGGTAGTGGTGCCGGAGGCGTCGGTGAGGTTGGCCCAGCCGCCGGTGCCGTAGCAGACCTGGAAAGTGCTGCCGCTATAGCGGATGGCGCCGGAGCGGTTGGTGTCGCAGGTTTCCCCGCTGTTGGAGAGTTTTAGGGTGCCGGAGATATCGAGGGTCGTGGATGGTGTTTTGCCGTTCATGGCGATACCCATGGAGCCAAGGGTGGTGATGATGCCGCTGTTATCGATGTTGAAGCGGGTCAGCCCGTTGGTGCGCAGAAGCAGGCCATCGGCGCCATTTGTGCCAATGACCATGTTGCCGGCGGAGTAGTCGATGATGCCTTGGGAAGAAGGCGCGCCGGCGCGAGTGATGAAGATGGTGCTGCTGGCGGTGCCATAAATGTGCAAAGTGCCGCTGGGGCTGGTGGTGCCAATACCTACCTTGCCGGAATAGTAGCCGTTGGTGCCGGAGATGGGGCCGGTGGTGCTGACGCCAGCGGCCAGCATCACACCGGCGGTGGAGACTTCGACGACGTTTCCATCGCCCAAGACCACTTGATTGGACTTGTTAGGCTGGGCGTTGAAGCCGACGCCGGTGACGTTGCTGTAGGTGTTGGAAACGCTGCTGTTATAGACGGCATAGGCGCCAAGGGCGGTGACGTTGCTGCCGATGTTGTACCGTCCCGCGAGATAACCCAGGGCCGCGGTATTGAGGCCGGTATTATATTGGCCCGCGTAGGATCCGATCACGGTGGAGTTAGAGCCTGTATTATACTTCCCGGTGGCCACGCCCATTGCGACCAGGGCGTAGCCGGAGTTCAGTTGCCCGGCTTCTTCACCCACCGCCGTTACGTAGGCGGACGTATTGTCCTTCCCGGCGAAATAGCCGACGCCCGTAAGGTGGGTCTGGGTGTTGTTCTGCCCGGCAAAGCCACCGACCAAGGTGGAATAATCCCCGCTGTTAATCTGCCCTGCGGCATAGCCCAGGGCGGAGAGATAGAGGCCGGTGTTGGCCTGGCCCGCCAAGTACCCCGCCGCCGTTATGCTGTTGCCTGTATTGTTCTGGGCGGCATAGGTACCCATTGCTGTGACATTGGTGCCGCTGTTGTTCTGGGCGGCGTAGGCACCCGCAGCCGCGGTGTTGGCGCCTGCATTGCTATAGCCGGCGTAGGTGCCCATCAGCGAGGCGGTGCTACCGGTATTCTGGTAGCCCGCGCCATAGCCGAGTGCCGTCACATTGCCACCATTATTGAGGCGTGCCGCCGAGGCGCCCAAAGCCGTGACGCCGGTGCCGGAGCTGCTGAGGCCTGCATTACTGCCCACGACCACCACGTTGGTGCCGGTGACGATATCGAGCAGGCCACGGACGGAGAGGTTGCCGTTGGGGCTGAGAGTGGCGACAGAGGTGCCGGAGGTAAGGCGGTCGGTGACCGTGCTGACGCCGGTGAGGCCGGACCCGTTGCCGACGAAGTTGGTGGCGGAGACGGTGCCGGAGACTTCCAGAGCGGTGGTTGGGGTTGAGGTGCCGATACCGACTTGCCCGGTGCCGAGGATGCGCATCAGCTCGGTGCCGCCAGCCATAAAGTAATGGTTACGGGCACTGTTGTAGCTGCTGTAGTAGAGGTTTCCGCTGGAGCCGTTAACGCTTGAATAGAGGCCGGTTATGTCACTCAGACGGATTATGGGGGATGAACCCATGATGTTGAGAGAGGTGCTGGGGGTTGCCGTGCCGATGCCGACATTGCTGCTGAAGTAACCGCTGGTGCCGGAGATGCCACCGGTGGTGCTGACGCCTTTGCCGACGTAAACGCCGGCTGTGCTCACTTCGACAACGTTGGCGTTTCCCAAAACGACCTGGTTGGACTTGTCGGCCGTATAAACGGCATAGCCCAACAGGGTGACGTTGCTGTAGGTGTTGGACGTGCCAGCCCAGCCCCCGACGGCGGTGACGTTGTTGCCGGTATTGGTCTGGGCGGCGGCATGGCCCACCGCTGTAAGCGGGCCTCGGTACATTATTGGGACACGGATATACGGTAGTGGGTTCTATTGGCGCAGATCGTGCACGCCGAGCTCTCTC